>DDNL01000033.1 GCA_002341165.1 Shewanellaceae bacterium UBA2521 | reverse complement strand
AACCAACTGAACTACCACTCCGCATCGACTAAGTTTCAATTGCACTGCTTTAAGCGTTTTCTGCTCTCCTTCAGTGCGGAGCGAATAATACGAGTTGAAACAGATATCGTCAATAACTTTTTGCAAGATTTTGCATTGTTTAATCAAAAAATAAACAAAGAAGGCGTTTGTGTTTATTTTTAACACTATTTTACGACAAAATAAGTCTATTTTGGTTTTTAAGCTTTACTTAGAACTTTTAGATTTACCTTTCTTGATTCGAGGAATAAAAGCAGGAATTAAAACGGCTAAAGCTAAAAAAGAAGCCAAGTTGATCACAATAAAAAGCACTACTGCCTCTCGATTAAGTTTCTCTTTTTCATCTAGATCAACGTTTGAATTGCTCGCAGCATCGATCAGTTTCATTACTTCTTTAAAGATCTTTTGTAGATCTAAATGAATACGATAAATAGTATCCGTTGCAATACGCTTTTCTTCTGCTTCAATACGTTTTCTTTCTTTTTCTGCCTCAATCTCCTCAGGTGAAAGCACAACGGGAATCGGATCAATAGAGAACAAAACGGGATCGAGTTCAAACATAAGCTCTCGTCCATTGTACGTTGTAGCAAATACTTGGCCATCAATACGATAATTGCCTACCTCCCCTACAGAAGGTAGAGGAAATAAAGTCTCGCCTGCATAGACATCTTGCATCATAATTTCTTGGAGCGATTGATCTGCGTCTTGTAAAATCAACTTCAAATGCGTTTCGTTCACTTTGAGCACTTTGTCATCAACTTTGATTTTTACAAACCAAGATGTCAAACCGCTTTCCATTTCCAGTGATTCATAATTAATTTGAATAGGCTTAGGCAGAATTTCGATATATTGCTGATATTGCCTAGCAAAAATTTCATTCACAAGCTCTACTTGTAGTAGATAAGTGCCGGGCTTATGATCAAGTTTCAGCTGTCCCGTAAAGTCTCCATCATCAGGACGCTCATCAAGTCCCGCACCATCATCTTTATAAGATCCAATAGTCAAAGTGCCTGTTTCAAAGTTGGCTTGCTCTTGATCAATCGAAGAGCTTGGAGCATTTTCACTCTCTCTAAGCTTTTCTTCATTGATTAATCTGACGGTCCAGTCAATCAAATAATCCAAGCCTTTCATACGAATGGGAAGCTGCTCTCCAAACAAATTAGCGGTCACTTTAAGAATCTCACCTTTAAAAAGCTGCGGAGGAAACTCTTCTATACTCACACCTGTTTTAGAATAGATTTTGATGTACGAATTAGGTTCTATATCTCCAACAATTTGCCAAGGACCGGACATAGGCTCGTAAATCTTAATAATATCGCCTACTTCTCCCGATGCCCACTTCACATTTTCAGGAAACCGAGATGAATACCACTTGGAACCGTCTGGCTGAATTAACACAACAGGCTCAGAACCAAATTTACGATGCACAATGAGTGTGATCGTCTCAATCAGATAATCAACACGAAAGCGTTCTTTAAGCAAAGCCGTTTGCTCAACAGTTTGCAATTCTTTTGCAAAAGAGACCGTGTGTATAAAAAAAATGAGACACAAAGCAAAGCCGTATCTTTTTTTCATAAACCCTCTATATGTTACGCCACACGCAAGTTCCTTTTTGTGTTAGACGCTCTAAATACTTTTCATGCTCTTCCAGCTCATCGGCTGTGGCTTGAATGACTTTAAAACTATGCTTTGAAGTCACGAAACGTATATCACTTTCTTGTATATTTTCCCCTTTAGATAACCATTTTAGTTCAGTTTGTCCGCCTGTCATCATCAAATACACATCAGACAGGATTTCAGCATCTAGAAGCGCGCCGTGCAAGGTACGATGTGAATTATCAATACCATAACGTTTGCACAAAGCATCAAGGTTATTTTTTTGACCTGGAAAAGCTTTCTTAGCTAGCTTGAGTGAATCGGTTACCTGACATAAATCTTCAATACTTTTGTCATAGCCAACTTGTGATAATTCGTGATCTAAAAAGCCCACATCAAAAGGCGCGTTGTGAGCAATTAACTCTGCTCCTTCAACAAAAGAGAGAAAGTCCTGATAGATATCAGCAAACAAAGGTTCATGCGCAACCCGCTCATTGGTAATACCATGCACAGCAATTGCCTCGGCATCAATTTCTTGCTCAGGGTTGAGGTAAACATGAAAGGTTCTTCCCGTTAACTTACGGTTCACCATTTCCACACCACCAATTTCAATAATACGGTGACCTAAGTAATGTGCACCGCCCGCTTGGTTCATACCTGTTGTTTCGGTATCTAAAATAATTTGACGATT
Source organism: Shewanellaceae bacterium UBA2521 (assembly GCA_002341165.1). Lineage (GTDB taxonomy): Bacteria > Pseudomonadota > Gammaproteobacteria > Enterobacterales > Shewanellaceae > UBA2521. The sequence goes on along the minus strand of DDNL01000033.1, from coordinate 7,024 downwards.
AATATTTGCTTCATTCATAAAAAGTTTGTATCTTGCCTTACCTTTTGATCAGAATATGCATGGTATCAAGTTCATGAGTAAACTTAAACAGGTAGATATCTATACCGACGGTTCTTGTCTCGGAAATCCCGGGCCTGGAGGCTATGGCGCGATTATTCGTTATAAACAACATGAAAAAGAGCTTGCGCAGGGCTTTCAATCTACAACCAACAACCGCATGGAGCTTCTTGCTGCAATCGTTGCGCTTGAGCACTTAACAGAGCCTTGCATGGTCACGCTCTATAGCGACAGTCAATATTTACGTCAAGGGATCAGCCAATGGATTTATAATTGGAAAAAAAATGGCTGGCGTACTAGCGCTAAGCAAGATGTGAAAAATAAGGACCTCTGGTTACGCCTAGATATTATGCAGGAAAAACATCAGATCACATGGAAATGGGTAAAAGGACACTCAGGACACCCTGAGAATGAGCGCTGTGATACCTTAGCCCGTGAAGCAGCTGAAAGTGAGCCCACAGAAATAGACCAAGGCTACAACTTAGCTCAAGGCTAGCCCATATTGGTGTTACGACCTACTTGCGCTGCCGGGATCCAAGCTTTTTTCTTCAATCTGCTTTTGATAAGGCTTGATGTTAAGGGAACATTGAGCTTTCTTGCAATCATAAGATATAAAGCTCCTGTCGTTGGAAAAATATTCTCCAACATACGCTGACCACTTGAATTGATAGACAAAGGTGTAAGTAGGTGATGATAGACCAGCCTTTCATCGTGAATCAACTGATAACCTAATAAAGCAAGCCAATCTTTAATACGTGATGGCATGAAAAAATTTCCCTGCCAAGGTGGCTTCTGTCTGTAGCTAGGAATAAAATTACCAATCATCAAAGGGCTCATTGGATTAAAACCTATCAACAACAAATGTCCAGCGGGCACCAAACAGCGATCGACTTCTCTCAAAACTCTTAAAGGGTCTACATGAAAATCAAGCAGGCAACTCAAAATACATGCATCAATTGAATGAGACTGAAAAGGTAACTGCGAAGGCTCTAGTCTGATACTCAACCCAATGTCTCTATCAGCAGAGATTTGATGGTGAATAGGACACAAACGTGTGTCGAGCTGTTGTGATAACCCTCCAATTTTCAATAAGTGATAACCAAAAATACGCGGCCACCAGGTCACGAGAGATTGTTCAACAATAGACTGTATCGTTTCTCCACTAGGTAGCTGTTCCCACTTTGTTAAAACCGATGTTTCCATAAACCTCAAATAAAGCTTGTATTCATCTTAACAAAACAGTCTAATACATACTGACCATAAACTGAAATGATTCCAACAACTTTATGCTTAAAATTGAAGCCCTCCTCGCCTTTGAAGATAACTATATTTGGTGTCTTTACGATACAGAACATGCATCTGCTTGGGTGGTAGACCCTGGCGATGCACAAGTGGTGATCAACTTTTTAGCACGACATAAATTAAAACTCCAAGGCATCTTGATCACACATCACCACTGGGATCACACACAAGGTGTTGCGCCTTTGAAAAGCATCATGCCAAACATTCAAGTCATAGGTTCACGAGCGACGCAGCATCCAAGCACAACACATTATGTTCAACATGAAGATGAAGTTGAACTCGATGGTATAGGTGTTCGCCTTAAAGTCATAGCAACACCTGGACATACCTTGGATCATATTTGTTATTACAACGATCAAGCTCTTTTTTGTGGTGATACCCTTTTTAGTGCTGGTTGTGGCCGAATTTTTGAAGGTAGTGCAACACAAATGTACCATGCTCTCATGCAATTATCTGAACTTGATGATGAAACTTATGTCTATTGTACTCATGAATATACAGAAAATAACTTATTCTTTGCAGAGCAAGTTGAACCTGAAAACCAAGATATACAAAATTATAAACTTGATGTTCAGTTACGACGCTCTCGAGGCCTACCTAGCTTACCAAGCCAGCTCAAAATTGAAAGAGCAATCAACCCTTTCCTACGTTGTCATCATACTTCTGTACAAGAAAGTGTTATGCGCCATAACGGCCTTTGTATGCAAATTTCCGAGAAAGATGTCTTTGCATTGTTACGAACATGGAAAGACAATATTTAAATTTTCACGTAAAATGCTAACCTTAAAGTATCTATGTTTTTTTGATCGAGCAGTTTAAATGAGTCAAAATTTAGTTTATTTTTCGTTTATTTTCTTTTTTACAGTGGGTTGCGCTCAGATGAACGAGCAGCGAGGAACCCATGTAGCCATCCATAACTCTTTGTACATTCCAGAAGAAATTACATCTGAAGAGTTAGAGCTGCTCAACAAACCTCCTATTTTGAAAGCTGTTCCTATTTCTGCTGTAAAAAATTTAGAAGATGGTCTCTTTTTCTCTAAAAATGATGTCTGGGAAAGAATCAAAGGACAACTTCACTTAAATGTACCTGATAATAAACGCGTACAAAGAAGTCGACGCTGGTATCTCAAACATCCAAAACATCTTCTTGATGTTAGCAAACGCGCTGAACCCTTTATGTATATGATTGTTAAAGAAGTTGAGCGCCGTGGATTGCCTTTGGAATTAGCTCTATTACCCATTATCGAGTCTTCATTTGATCCCTTTGCTTATTCTCACGGCTCAGCTTCTGGTGTGTGGCAGTTTACCGCACCCACAGCCAAACACTTTGGACTCAAAATTAATTGGTGGTATGACGGAAGACGAGATGTACCGGCTGCGACCGTTGCTGCACTCGATATGATGGAATACCTCTACAAACGCATGAATAAAGATTGGCTTTGTGCTATTGCAGCTTACAATACAGGAGAAGGCCGTTTAAGAAGAGCAATACGACGTAATAAAAAGCAAGGCAAGCCCACCGACTTTTGGTCCCTTGACTTACCTACTGAAACAGAACGCTATGTACCACAGCTTCTTGCACTAGCAGATGTGATCAAACACTCTAAGAGTTATGGCATTAAACTACATCATATTAAAAATGAGCCGAAGGTCAATCTTGTAGAGCTCGATAGTCAAATTGACTTAGCTTTTGCTGCGGAAATGGCAGATATGACACTTACCGAGCTGCATCACCTTAATCCAGCATTTAACCGCTGGGCTACGGCACCTGATGGGCCTCATAAACTACTCTTACCTATCAGTAAAATAGATACTTTTAAAACATCATTTAAAAAAGTGCCACCTGAAAGAAGATTAAAGTGGAAACGATATCAAGTACAAAAGGGTGATACGCTTTCAACAATTGCAGATAAATTTGATACCAGTTCGGAGATAATTCGTACAGTCAATAAGCTCAAAAATAATAAGATTGTTGCCAATCAGCATCTGCTTATCTTGGTCTCATCGCAAGACGCTAGTACTTATAAACTGAGTTTGAATCAACGTAAAACAAAGCGACAACAAAAGCAAAGAGGCCGACATAAAATTAATTATACCGTTAAAGCTGGCGACTCCTTTTGGAAAATAGCGCGCAAATATAAAACGACTTCCAGAAAAGTGGCACATTGGAATCACATGTCACCCAGAGATGGGTTACGTATTGGTCAACGTTTAGTGCTGTGGACAAACGATAACTCTCTTAGTAATGTGGCAAACCATCACACCATGAGAACCATCACTTATAAAGTCAGAAAAGGAGATTCTCTTGCGCGTATTGCACGTAAGTTTCAAGTGAGTATTAAGAATCTTAAAGAGTGGAATCACATCACTTCTAATAACCTCAAACAAGGCAAGGTTTTACGTGTCTATGTTGATGTCGCAACATTAACGCGCTAAAACAGAGCGCAGAGCCTACATAGGCTCTGCTAGTCCTGATTTACAATGTAATTCATCTTTTTCAAGAAGTCTTTCTTTTCTCTTTCTGATGTATATTCTAAATGATAGGTATTATGAAAACCAAAGCTCATCACTACACCTTTTGTTTCAAAGAACAGTGTGTAGCCATCAAAATCGGTATAAGCCGTCACCCCTTCAAAAAAGTGGCCATTTTTTGACTTTTCTCCTTTTTCACATATCAAAGAGAAAGCTTTTAATATCAGCTTGTTATCTAGGTCATTTTTCATATTCATGTCTCCTTATTGGATATGCATAGTCTACCTCAAATAAACTTGGAAATCACTTTTCCAGTCATAAAGCTGCGTTGTTTAGATGATGAAACCATGCTACAATTAGCAAGTTATGTTATCTATAGTCAAGTGAGAATAGAAACTATATCAAATACGCCATTTTTTTGTGATCAAGTTCTCATTATACCTTATTTCAATGGCTAGATGGCTTGCTTTTTTTGTAATAAAAGCCATAACCAAATTACGTACTTATAGATAATACAGACAAGAATTTATGAAACATATAAATAACACGCCATTAAACTGAGTGAAAAAAACCGTGTTATGTGCAAGCTTAACCTCTAAGCAAAACAGGCTGTGAACAAATGCCTCACATGAAAATTAGAGTTCCCACGCTGAGATAGCGTCTTCATGTATAAAACCTTGCATAAGCATCGATGTTTAATGGCGCCCAATTAAAGAGTACACAAAGCTATGAAACGGATGCTTATTAATGCGACACAATCTGAAGAACTCAGAGTCGCTTTGGTTGACGGTCAACGTCTATTTGACCTCGACATCGAAAGCTCGGCGCACGAGCAAAAAAAATCAAACATTTATAAAGGTCGCATTTCGCGAATTGAGCCTAGCCTAGAAGCTGCTTTCGTCGATTATGGTGCGCAACGCCACGGTTTTCTTCCACTAAAAGAAATCGCTAAGGAATATTTTCCCAGTGACTATACCTTCAAAGGTCGTCCAGATATTAAGCAAGTGCTTTATGAAAACCAAGAAGTCATTATTCAAGTTGATAAAGAAGAAAGAGGCAACAAAGGTGCTGCACTGACAACTTTTATCAGCTTAGCCGGCTCTTACCTTGTGCTTATGCCAAACAACCCTCGCGCTGGCGGCATATCTCGACGTATTGAAGGAGAAGAGCGCAACGAAATCAAAGAAGCTTTATCAGCACTGAATACGCCTGCTGGTATGGGAGTCATCGTACGCACAGCAGGCTTAGGTAAGACCACTGAAGAGTTAGCTTATGATCTAGATATCCTTAAACATCATTGGAATGCGATTAAAGACACAGCTCAGAAACGTCAAGCACCAACTTTGATTCACCAAGAAAGTAATGTTATCTTTCGCTCTATTCGCGATTATTTGCGTCAAGATATATCAGAAATCGTTATTGATCATCTTGATATCTACCAAGAAGTCAAGCAATACATGGAACTTGTACGTCCCGATTTTGTACAGCGTGTAAAGCATTACAAGGCCGAAGTACCTCTTTTTACACACTTTCAGATAGAAAGCCAAATCGAGTCTGCTTTCCAACGTGAAGTGCATTTACCTTCAGGTGGATCTATCGTGATCGATCCAACAGAAGCATTAACATCTATTGATATCAACTCTGCTAGAGCAACAAAAGGCGGAGATATTGAAGAAACTGCACTGAATACCAACTTAGAAGCAGCAGAAGAAATTGCGCGTCAACTGAGACTGAGAGATTTAGGTGGCCTCGTCGTCATTGATTTCATTGATATGGGACCTAGTCAGCATCAACGCAAAGTAGAAGATCGTCTACGGGATTCAGTACATCAAGATAGAGCGCGTATTCAACTCAGTCGCATTTCAAGGTTTGGTCTTCTAGAGATGTCCAGACAACGCCTACGCCCTTCTTTAGGTGAATCTACAGCAAGCATTTGCCCACGCTGTGATGGTAAAGGCTCAATTCGAGGTGTCGAATCACTTGCTTTATCCATATTACGCTTAATGGAAGAAGAGGCTATCAAAGAAAATACAACACAGATTGAGGCCATTGTCCCCATTCATGTCAGTGCTTTCTTACTTAACGAAAAGCGTAAAGCCATTCGGATTATCGAAGAAAGACATGATGTATCTGTTTACATTATTCCTGACCAGCATATAGAGACACCTGAATATAGTGTTATTCGTCATAAAAGCGATGCCACATCAGATGAGCGCAGCTATAACCGTTCATCACAACCACAAAAAAATCTTTATACACCAGCACAGCCTGATACAAGAAGTACAGCTAAAAATGTAGGAAGCCGAAAGTCGACGAAACGCTTAACACCTCAGAATATGCATAAACGATCTTTATTTGCGCGTTTTACTGACTTTATATCACGTTTGTTTACTTCTGCACCTCATGAGCCAACACTCAAAAAGCAAGCTCAAGAAACACGTTTAAGAAAACAAGAAAACCCAAGAAAGAACACACGTTCAAATCAAGCTAAAACACAGCGTGATAAATCTCCAAATCGTTCTCAGAACACGTCAGCTCAACCCAAAAAAGTGGCAGCAAAAAAAGCGCCGGTCAATACCGCTGAAACTTCTAAAACGGAGATAGTACAAGAGCGCCGTGAACGTCGTCAGATACGTCGCCAGGTACGTATTGAACAAACACCACAACAGGCCAAGAAAAATCCAGAAGTATTGCAACAAGAAAAACATGTGGAGCCTAAACCTACTGCTATAGAAAAAGTTGAAGCACAACCCAAACAAGAGCAAGGTAATAAAGAAGCACAAACTGAGACACAACAACGTCGTACACGAAGAAGCCCTCGACACCTCAGAGCAGCAGGACAAAAACGTAAGCGTGACGATAAAGGCTTGCAAGATAAGGTAGATTCAAAAGCGACACATGCTGAAGCACAAGACGAGGCACATTCACCTGCGCCTGATACACGCATGAATACACAAACTACAGCTCCACTTCCTCAGCGCAATAAACAAGAAAAGGTATCAGAGCAGACACATACCAAGCTTGAAACACAAGAGGTAGAGAAACTCGGCACACAAGTAAAACATACTGATAATCAACAATCAGATCATGGTCTTGATGAGGAAAATCGAGCAAGCCAAACATCTCAATCTACTCTTGAGCCAACCCCCAAAATAAAAGCAAGGGCTAAGCCTGAAAAGACGCCAAAGCAAGC
>DDNL01000029.1 GCA_002341165.1 Shewanellaceae bacterium UBA2521 | reverse complement strand
CCTACTTCATGAGCAAGAGTCTCAAGCTGTTTGATGGCAGCAGGGCGATAGATATCGGCACTGACCACCATAACTTTTTTTTTGTGTCTTTCGATAAGAAACTTAGCGAGCTTTGCGACACTCGTTGTTTTACCAGCACCTTGTAGACCAGCCATGAGGACTACAGCTGGAGGTTGTGTTTTTAGGTTGAGATCTTCATTGACCTCACCCATCATCTGCTCAAGTTCTTTCTGAACAATTTTGACAAATTCTTGTCCAGGTGTGAGGCTTTTAGAAACTTCGTGCCCTACTGCTTTTTCTTTGATTTGTTTAATAAATGTTCTAACAACAGGTAAAGCCACATCCGCTTCAAGTAGAGCCATGCGTACTTCGCGTAAAGTTTCTTTGATATTTTCATCCGTTAATCGACCACGACCACGAATAGTGTTAAGTGTTTTAGATAAACGATCGCTTAAATTTTGAAACATGATCTAATGCCTTGAGATGTGTAAAATTTGTTTGATATTATACTGATAATCGTACTAATTACCTAGTGTTGTAATCGTTTTACGTAATTTTTATTTGTTGTCAATCGATGGTTGTGGTACACCTAGAGCTACAGAAGTGTAAGATTTGTTATGTATAAGATAAAAATCACGCAGCTTAGTGTCAGCTAGGCATGAACATGATATAATTATTATTCTCATTTACAGGAGATGACGTGGCACAAATGTGGATAACAACATGAGTATCTTTTCAACCATAGCCATTTTGGGTTATGTGGCTGCCTTAGCTTTTGTCGTCAAAGGCTTTTTCCGTCCAGAGGGGCTTCAGCGGCGATTTATCATGAGCTTTGCAGGCATTGCTGTGATCATGCATGGTATGAGTCTTAACGCTGCGATTTTTACACCTTATGGCCAAAACCTATCTATCACAAATGTGGTCTCGACGATCAATTGGGTGATCAGTTTAGCCTTCACTTCATTCATGTTTCGTCTGAAAATTGTAACTGTGGTGCCAGCGGTGTATTTATGCTCCATTTTATCGGTATCGATTTTATGGTTTTTACCTCCAGAATATATGACGCACTTTGATATGCATCCAGAAATTTTGGTGCATGTAGCTTTAAGTCTTGTTGCTTATAGTATTTTGATGATTTCAGCTTTGTATGCGATTCAACTGCAAATCACTCAGCATTTACTCAAACAAAAACGCTTGGTCTTAAATGCTTGGTTACCTCCACTACTCACCGTTGAAAAGCATGTATTGACCCTAGTGATGTTAGGTATTGTGCTACTGAGTTTAAGCCTTGTTACGGGCTTTGTCTTTTTAGATCAACTGTTTGGACAAGGGATCGGGCACAAAACGGTTCTTTCTTTATTAGCTTGGCTCATTTATGTGATGATGCTTTGGAAGCATTACCGATATGGATGCACCCCACGTGCGGCGGTTATATTCACCTTATCAGGGGGAACTTTGCTGACACTGGCGTACTTTGGAGCGCGTATTGTGAAAGAGTTCGTTTTAGTTTGATGCATGTCTATAGAATGTCGTTTTAACTTATAGGAATCACTTTGGATACTATCTCAACCACAACGTTATTTTTAGTTCTTGTAGGTTTGATTATTATGTCAGCTTACTTTTCTGGTTCAGAAACAGCCATGATGGCATTAAATCGTTACCGTTTGCGCCACCTTGCCAAGAAAAATCAAAAAGGGGCTCAGTACGCGCTGGCTTTGTTACAAAAACCAGAGCGACTCATTGGTTTAATTCTTATTGGCAATAACTTGGTGAATATTCTCGCTTCATCTATTGCAACCATTATTGGTTTAAGGCTTTTTGGCGATTTAGGTATCGCGCTCTCTACAGGTGTACTTACTCTTGTGGTGTTGATTTTTGCTGAAGTGACGCCGAAAACGGTTGCTGCTTTGTATCCAGAGAAGTTAGCTTTTCCATCAAGTTATATTCTTACTGCGCTGATGTTTGTATTTTCGCCTTTAGTGCGTGTGTTAAACTTTTTCTCGGGTGGCTTGTTAAGGTTGATGGGTTTATCTTCTCAAGGTAACGAAGAAAACCTCAGCACCGATGAAATTAAAACTATTGTACAAGAGTCTAAAAATACGTTGCCCAATAAAAATAAGGAAATGCTTTTGTCTGTGCTGGACTTAGAAACAGTGAGCGTAGATGACATCATGGTACAGCGCGCAGATTTTTATAGTTTGAACATTAATGATGATATGATTCATCTACTTAAAATCATTGGTCGCAGCCCTTACTCTCGTATTGTTGTCTATAGAGATACGATAGACAACATTGTTGGACTCCTGCACTTAGAAGATCTTGTGCGTTTGATGGCAAAACAGGTTTTATCCAAATCAGCGCTGATTAAATTGATGCGCCAACCTTACTTTGTACCAGAAAATACGCAGCTTAATGTGCAGCTTTATCACTTTCAGATGAAGAAAGTGCGTACAGGTTTTGTTGTTGATGAATATGGTGATATACAAGGTCTGATTACTCTTGAAGATATTCTAGAAGAGATTGTGGGCGACTTTTCAGCTTTGCCACAAGATCAGCCTCTTGATATTTGTCCGCAGCAAGACGGTAGTATCTTGATTGATGGCAGCGTTTATTTGCGAGAGCTCAATAAAGAAATGAAGTGGAGTATGCCGATTGATGGTCCTAAAACCTTGAACGGTTTAATCCTTGAATATCTAGAAGATATGCCCAAGCCTCAAACCAGCTTGCGGGTGCATGGTTATCCTATGGAGATCATTGATGTACGAGATAACATGATCAAGCGTGTTCGTGTTCTACCTGAATATATTCAGCAAGAAAATCGTGCTTTAAATGGGTAAATTCAACCTTATTGTATCGCATATATAGCAGTCAATGCGTGCTGCATAGAAAAGAAGCCGTTTGGCTTCTTTTTTGCTTTTTCTTCTCCTCTCTTTTGTCTTTCAACTTTAAAAAAACATACTTTATACAACCTCAAAGTATGTCATTGGGATGATTAAAAATATCAAAAATAGATCTTATCTTTTTCAAGAAATCTTAAATCGTCAAAACAGAACTAAAAGTAACCTTAAAATCCTTCAATGCTGTTATTTCTATTCTTAATATTGATGAGTCTGAGTATGTAGGTAGAACCGAGGATACTTAAATTCAAGCTGATCCCAATGTCGAAATGCTTAAATTCCAGCATGAACTCCATACCCAAATAGAAGATTTAAAGCATTCTTGCTCTCTTAATGAAATCTGTACCTATGTGCTTTAGGGTGAAAACACCCACCCGAGCTTTATGCTCTTGTCGTGCCCTTCAAATTTCTTACGAGCCAACTCGTCGCTGTCAGCGCATCAAACATAGCATAAGAGCTCTAGGTGGATGTCGCCTTTTTTCTATTCAAAATCTATGTATTAGCTAATTAGCACTAAAGCAAAACGAGTTATTCCCGATAAAAGAACACTGCACTATATAAATGGTCATGCACTTTATGTCCACTAAGCTAATTACCCTTTTGCTGATCTCATCCCTTGCTCTCTTAGCGTGTACTAATAAAACAGAAGACGTATTATTCTTTGATGAAGAAAATCCAGTTAACATAGATGCTCCAGCTGATGGCGTAATTCCAGCTGATGGCGTAATTCCAGATGATGGCGTAATTCCAGATGATGGCGTAGTTTCAGCTGATGGCGTAATTCCAGCTGATGGCGTAATTCCAGATGATGGAGCAGTTCCAGATAAGCAAGATCCGGTTCTTACGGCAGATATAAAATGTATAGAAGCAAATACGTCTAATCTATTGGAAGAAGGTCAAAAGTTTACTTCTGTATCACAGCATTCGGTTAATCCAAGAGATTACTCGATTTATAATATACAGTGGTCACCTAATAATGCGCTTTTGCTTTATCCTAATAATGTTTTTTATGCTCATGGCTTTGATATAACCGTCAAGGATAGCTCGAGTTCAGCAGCTCAACTACCGGATAAAGATTTCACTGGACACACTCCCAACGATTATCTAACTCTGAGTAAATGGAAAGATACTGGTGTCCCTTTGCGTTGGCCGGTTTACTTTAAAGGTTCAGGAAATATCGAGTTGTTAACGCATATTGTCACAAGTCCTAATGAAAAGGGTTCATCTGTCATAGTTCGACTCGTTCGTCTAGAAGAAAATACAGCCGCTGAAACAACGTGTATCACAAAACAAAGAGATGAATCAAATCCTGCTCAATGGCGCATAACATTTCCAAATATTCAAGAAGGCGCATATGAAATACAACTTATAGCCAAAAATGTTATCAATAAAAATACGGGAGTTGGCTTGTTCAAGAGAATTATTGTTCAAGGTAGCGCAGTAACGCCGAACAATGCAGGAGTTATTAGAACAAGATTTAGGCCTCTAGCACAGCATCTTAAGCTTCAAAGTAGCAAAATTGCAAACTCTAAAATTGAGTATTGGCTTATTCAAACAACAGCTCGCAAAAATCAACAAGAATTATACTCTCCTATCACAACACCTTTTGGCTATTTTGGATCTTCTCGTAATAAAAAAACAGGTATACCTAACAAAATCAATTTTTCTTTATGGGCATATTCGGCCAAAGATACACCAATAAAAAGTTTAGCCAACTGGTCACATTTACTTAATGTAGGTTCCAGTGAAGCAACTTATTCTGTTTTTGATCACGAAGGCATAGGAGTAAAATATAAAAACTGGAATCCTTATGAGAACGTCAAGTCACCTGTACAGCTCCTATTCATCCAAAGAGAAAGAGCAACGAATACAACAACATCGAATGGAAACGCTGACGAATTTGATACATATCACACCATGTATTACAACTACGAAGAACAAGCATGGAAATTTGCGTTTTCTGGACGCTCAAAAGACTCAACAAGCAAAAATAATTTTATAGGTAGCTTTTTAGAAGTGGCTGGAGCACCTAATGTGAACCGAACAGGATATAATCAAAGGCAAATCACCATATTAGGCTGGGCTTACAGTAAAGGAAAGTGGTACCCGCTGGATCGATTGGTTCCAGAAGGCGATTTTTCAAATCAAAGTAAAGTATGGCAGCAAAATTCAACTAGCGATGCATTTACGCCTCTTTTAGGAGGGTATATTCATTATATGTACCCTAGCCGCCCCAAAACTATTCAATTAACAAATCCAATACTTGAGCCTACTATAATTCCTCCTATCCCTATTAAATCAGACCCTTTTGTTGAGTTGCAGAGAGTTTCTCAAACCAATGTTCGTATTAATTTAATGGGTGAACCACCTTTTGAGACTTATATATACTATGGCTCAGCCAATGCCATGACCTTTGCAAACGGGGTCAATGTCGATAAGAAGGATAAAGACAGACATAATGTTATACCTGGCTGGCAAAAAAGTCTTAAAAAAAACTTAAGAAGAGAAGGCATACATACTATTCCACTCTCACTTAAATCGTCTCAATTTGTACGTATTTATGTGAAAAATGCTAATGGCCAAGCTTGGAGCTATGAATTTAAACAAGTTCCATAATCCTTAATGTGAATTATGAGCATAGAGTCATACATGTGAGAGAAGGTTTCTGTAAAAAAATACCTGTAAGGGTAAATTCTTATACGATAGATGATAAAGGATATAGGGAATGTTTACCCTAATAGTTGGGTATCTTCTGACAGTACGGCGGTACAAGTCGATTCGCAAAATATAGTGAGAGGTCTAAAGCGCGGACTATACGAATTCACCCCTCAATACCAAAATAGCATATCGTCCCCAGAAAAGTTGTATGCTGTTGTAGGTTCGAGTAACAATAGGCTCATTTCAAACAAGTCTTGGCAAAATTATACCTGATGCAATTGAAGCGGAGCGACATGTATCTTGTATTGCTACACCTTAGAATGCAAGCTGAAGCAAAATAAAACCAAGAAAAATGAAGCATAAGCTTAAAAGAAAAAAAGAACAAAAACTGAAAAGATAAAAACAAGAAAGAAAAAAAAGACACCCACCCAAAATAGATAGATTCAGCTTTGATCAATAAAAACTTTCTTATCAAACAATAGATAGGTGTCTAGAAATTTTTGAGGTATGAACCTGAGCTTTGGTTTTTATCTATTTCAGTTGAGCTTATTGGTTATAAGGCATAGAAAGAGAGGCTGCTGAAAGTGGGTTTAGTTTTGGGTTCGTTTTGAGATGAGCAGTGCTAAAATAATATTTTATCCATTCTATCAAAGTTTGAGGTTGGCCACCTTGTACTTGGACTTGTTGTTTTATACAGAGAGTTTTCATTTTACTACGCCTTATTATATTTAAAATAGATGGGGTTACATATGATAACGTTTGAAGTGACTTCAAAAAAATAAAAATAAAAAAATAAAAATAAGACACCCATCGGACTATTGAATTGACGAAATATGTTCACTCACAAATAGGCTGGGTGTCTATGCATATATTATGAATGTATCTGCGTATGCGCAACGCTTTGTTATCTTGAAAAGAGCATTATATATCGAGAAGTTAAGCCTTTCTTGCATCTTGCATTAGCTGATGCATCGTGCGTACAGCCGTCTCTAAACCATCGAAAGCAGCGCGAGCGATAATGGCATGACCAATGTTGAGTTCGTGCAAGACTTCAATGGCGGCGATAGGTTGTACGTTCTCATAATGGAGTCCGTGTCCAGCATTCACGATCAGTCCTTGGTCATGCGCATAATGCGCCATGCTTTTGAGGCGTTCTAGTTCAGTCTGCTGTGTGGTTGCATCTGTTGCTTCAGCATAACAGCCTGTGTGCAGTTCGATGATGGGGGCGCCGACTTGCACCGCAGCATCAATTTGCTTGGGATCTGCATCAATGAAAAGCGACACTTGAATTTGATGTTGTGAGAGCCTTGCAATGGCATCACGTAGCGCGTCGATTTGTATCACACAATTGAGTCCACCTTCTGTGGTGAGCTCTTCACGCTTTTCAGGAACCAAGCAGACATATTCCGGTCTGACCTTACATGCGATCTGTATCATTTCTTCTGTGAGTGCCATTTCAAAGTTCATGCGTGTGGTGATAGATTCACGCAGGGCATAGACATCATGATCTTGAATATGGCGTCTGTCTTCGCGCAGATGTAGGGTAATGCCTTCAGCGCCAGCTTGTTCAGCAATACGCGCAGCATGAACAGGATCGGGATAAGAAGTGCCTCGTGCTTGGCGTAGGGTTGCGATATGATCAATATTCACGCCTAAAAGTAGCGGTTTCATGTTTGATTCCTTTTATAATGTTGAAAAAGACGACGACTTGAAAGCGGTTTGGGCCCGAGTAAAGGCTGTAAAAACTGTCGCAGTAATTTTCGAGCGGATTGAAAGTGTTGAGGATGTAAGCTGTGCTGGTGGAGTTGCCAAAGCATTTCGCCGATATAACTATCGCCATAGTCTTGGTGGCAGACTTGCCAATTTTGCATGGGTTGGATGCGATAATAAGTTGTATGCTTGATAGCTTCTTGTTTTTCATCTTGAATCAAACTAGGTAAACAGCCTAACTCTTGTAATAAGAAAGCTTCAAAGTAACGTAAATAGGCTTGCGGATCGGCATCGCTTGCAAGGTGCATTAAAGTGTGATGATACGTATCAAGTAAACCTGTTATTGGTGCTTGCTGCGGTAGAAGTCTCAAACAGAGCTCATTAAGATAAAAAGCCATAATCGTTCTTTCTGCTTGAAGCGGGATCTCGCGTGTACCTATTTCAATATGCTGGATCCGTTTGAGTTGGCCTTGGCCTTGCCATGTGATATAAATCGGTTGAAACAAGCGCAGTGCTGCGCGACTGGTATGCTGGCGCTTGCCTGAAGCGGTGCGAATGATGGCTGTAAAACAACCATCATGTTCGGTAAGAAGTTGTATCAGATGTTGCGTATCTCTAAAAGGACGAACCCTTAGAACATAAGCTCTTTGCATGGCTTACTCGCTTATTCATCACCATAGCCTAAACTACGCAAAGCGCGTTCATCATCAGCCCAGCCAGATTTCACTTTGACCCAAAGTTCTAGAAAGACTTTTTGGTCAAATAGTTTTTCCATATCGATACGTGCTTCACGGCCAATGGTTTTAATTTTTTCACCTTTATTGCCAATAATCATTTTCTTTTGGCTTTTGCGTTCGACCAAAATTAGGCCATTGATGTGATAGACGCCATTAGGCATGGCTGCAAACTGCTCAATCTCAACTGTAACAGAGTAGGGCAGCTCTTCACCTGTGAAGCGCATAAGCTTTTCTCGGATAATTTCAGAAGCCATAAAGCGAGATGAGCGATCGGTGATATAGTCTTCAGGAAAAAAATGCTCTGACGGGTACAAGCTACGTTTTGCCAGCTCTAAAAGAGTCTCGACCTGATCGCCTTGTTTTGCTGACATAGGTATGACATCATCAAACTCAAATTTTTCTTTAAGGCTTTCGATGTGCGGTAACAATGCACTTTTATCTTTAATTTGATCGATTTTATTAATGATTAAGATATGCTTGCGTGATCCACTGGCTTTTTTTAAGTTATTGAGCACATGTTGATCATCATCCGTCCAGTTTAATCCATCGACTACAAACAATACCATATCGACGTCGCCGATTGAACTTTTTGCTGCGCGGTTCATTAAACGGTTTATGGCACGTTTTTCTTCAATATGTAGTCCAGGTGTATCCACGAAAACAACTTGGTGCGCACCTTCGGTATAAATACCCAAAATACGGTGACGAGTCGTTTGTGGTTTTCTGGATGTAATCGAGACTTTTTGACCTAAAAGTCGATTTAGTAAAGTGGATTTCCCCACATTAGGACGGCCTACAATGGCGACCATGCCACAATAGCTGTTGTCATCATTTTGCTGCATGAATTAACTCCAGTGCTTTTTCTGCTGCGGCTTGCTCAGCCTTTCTTCTTGAAGAGCCTTTTGCTGTGACGGGCTGTTCAAGCTGTTCAATACGACACTCTATGGTAAACACTTGGTTGTGATCTTTACCTTGAGTATGGATGACTTCATAAGAAGGCAGAGGCTGTTTATGTTGTTGCAAGTATTCTTGCAAACGTGTTTTAGGATCTTTTTGGGCTTGACTTGGATCGAGCGTCGCTAGACGGTCGGCGAACCAAGACAGAACCAGTTGCTTTACTGTTTTGAAGTCGCTGTCTAAGTACACAGCACCAATAATGGCTTCTAGTGTATTTTCTAAAATCGACTCTCGGCGAAACCCGCCACTTTTGAGCTCTCCGCTTCCTAGATAGATATAATCACCAAGCTGGAATTGTTGTGCGATCTCGGCAAGTGATTTACCGCAGACCAGCAAAGAGCGCATGCGACTGAGTTCACCTTCAGAGGCATCACTAAACTGCTCATACAGTGCTTGCGAGATAATAATAGAAAGCACCGAGTCGCCTAGAAACTCTAGGCGTTCGTTATGTTGCGCTTTAGCACTACGATGGGTTAGTGCTTGCTCAAAAAGCTGCTGATTTTGAAATATATAGCCTAGCTTATTTGTGAGTTTTTTCAGTTTGTTCACTATTGTATTCCGCCAATACGATCAAAGCGAATACCGCGAGGTAACCATGAAGGCAAGATATCATTTGGGTCCTCACTGAACTCAAAACTGATCCAAATTGCAACGGCTTTTCCCACTAAGTTATCCTCTGGAACAAAGCCCCAAAAACGACTATCTGCGCTGTTATCACGGTTATCACCCATCACGAAGTAATGACCTTCAGGTACCACAAACTCACCCATAGTATCATTAAAATAAGGTGACATATCAGGGTTGGATGCCGGAGTGATCAGGATGTCGTGCTTGACGTCATGAAGCTGCTCTGTTGCCCGTATCATTGGGTAGCGCTGATCATTGTTACGAAAAAATTCACCACGATTTACTTCTTGATGGACGATTTCCTTGAATTGACCACAGTCCGTTGTTTGTTCTGTGGAGCAAGGCGTTTTAATCCATAAGCGTTTGTTGTAATCAATTCCTCTTTGTGCATTAATAGTGGGATTATTATGGTAACGGATGACATCGCCCGGTACACCAATGACACGCTTAATGTAATCGACAGTTGGATCGACTGGATATTTAAAGACAGCGATATCGCCTCGCTGAGGTGATCCTACATCTAAAAACTTAGTGCGTGTTACAGGATCTCTGAGGCCATAGGCATACTTTTCAACCCAGATGAAATCACCCACAAGAAGTGTTGGAATCATGGATCCTGTAGGAATTTGAAAAGGCTCAAAGATAAATGAGCGTAAGATCAGTATCGCAGACAGCCAAGGAAAAAAAGATCCTATTTCTTCAACAATTATGTTGGACTGTGGTGTTTCAATGACATCAGCTTTTGCGGAGGCTTGCGCCTGTGCATTATGCTTAGGTCTGAGCACCATCACATTGATGAGCCAGACTATTCCTGAAAGCGCTGTCATAGCGACTAAAAAAATTGAAAAATATTGTGCCATAAATTATGAGTCTCCTACTTTTAATACAGCTAAGAAAGCTTCTTGAGGCACTTCAACATTACCGAGTTGTTTCATCCTTTTTTTACCTTCTTTTTGTTTTTGTAATAGCTTTTTCTTACGTGACACATCGCCGCCATAACATTTAGCCGTCACATCTTTTCTTAAAGCTTTGACGGTTGTACGTGCGATAATGTGTCCACCGATTGCTGCTTGGATAGCGATATCAAACATTTGACGCGGAATGAGCTCGCGCATTTTTTCGACCAAAGCGCGTCCACGGTATTGTGCATTGTCTTTGTGTGTCATTAAAGCCAAAGCATCTACGCGTTCGCCATTGATTAAGACGTCTAAACGACACATATTCGCAGGCTGAAAATGTTTGAAGTTATAGTCCAGTGACGCATAACCACGGCTGGTTGACTTTAAGCGGTCAAAAAAGTCTAAAACAACTTCTGCCATGGGCAGTTCATAGGTCAAGGACACTTGGTTGCCGTGATAACTCATATCAATTTGCACGCCACGCTTTTCCACGCAGAGTGTGATGACATTGCCTAAGTAATCTTTAGGTACGAGTATATTTGCTTCGACAATAGGCTCTGCAATCTGTTCAATATCATTGATAGCAGGTAAATCAGATGGGTTATCAATATGAGTGATGCTTTGATCTGTCTTCGTGATTTCATATACTACGGTTGGCGCTGTGGTGATGAGATCCAAATCGTATTCTCGCTCTAGACGCTCTTGGATAATCTCCATGTGTAACATGCCCAAAAATCCACAGCGAAAGCCAAATCCTAGAGCGGTTGATGTTTCTGGCTCATAGAATAAGGAGGCATCATTGAGGCTGAGTTTGCCTAAGGCATCACGAAAGCTCTCATAGTCATCACTTGAGATGGGGAATAAGCCGGCATAGACCTGAGGTTTAACCTTCTGAAAGCCTGGTAGAGGCTCTTGGGCGCCATTTTTGGCCAGTGTCAGTGTATCGCCAACAGGTACGCCTAGGATATCTTTAATGCCTGCAATAAGAAAGCCCACTTCGCCTGTTTTGAGCTCTTGTGTATCGGTTTGCTTGGGAGTGAATATACCCACCTTATCGGCTTGATAGACTTTACCCGTAGACATAACCTTGAATTTGTCGCCTTTTTTGAGGACACCATGTTTGATACGAATCAAAGATACAACACCTTGGTAGTTATCAAACCAAGAGTCGATAATCAGAGCTTGCAAAGGTGCTTCTGAATCTCCTTCAGGAGATGGAATAAGCTGGACAATATTTTCTAAAACTTGATCAACACCGACTCCGGTTTTGGCTGAACACTGGGCTGCGCCTGTGGCATCAATACCTACAATGTCTTCGATTTCTTCAGCAACACGATCAGGATCGGCTTGAGGCAGATCAATCTTATTGAGAATAGGCACAACTTCCAGATCCATTTCAATAGCGGTATAGCAGTTGGCGAGTGTTTGTGCTTCAACACCTTGACCTGCATCAACAACTAATAGAGCACCTTCGCAAGATGCTAAAGAACGTGATACTTCATAAGAAAAATCAACATGGCCTGGGGTATCAATAAAGTTGAGCTGATAAGTTTCACCGTCTTGTGCTTTATAGTTCAAGGTGACGCTCTGTGCTTTAATCGTGATACCACGCTCACGCTCTATATCCATAGAGTCGAGTACTTGGGCTTCCATTTCTCTTTCAGAAAGGCCACCACACATTTGAATTAATCGATCTGATAATGTGGATTTACCATGGTCGATGTGTGCAATAATAGAAAAGTTACGAATATGCTTCATGCTGTTGTGCAAATTTAATGATATAAAAGTGATAATGAATTATACCTAAAACCTCTTCATATAGCTATGTTTCATACAAACCTTGCGTCAACTACTGTGTAGGCAGATCAAAAAAAAGAGTCGTTTTTTCACTCCAGAGTGCATGATAAAATGCTTAAGTGGAACTAAGCAGTCTTCACCATCTTGAAATGTAAATAAATATTTGAAATTATGTTGCAATATTTTTTAACGGCGTTTACTTTAGTTGATTTTTAAGGGGTGAATATGCCGCATTTTAAAATGAAACCTGTCGGATTATGGTTTTTATCTTTACTGATCTCTGTGTCTTCTTTAGCTGAAGAGACCTCATCATTTATTCTCGAACAAGAAAGATTTATACCTTTTGCAACCTCAGATACAGAATATAAAACGAATTGGTATGATTTACATGTGTATCAGCAACAAGAAAAAGTCTATCAAGATAACATAGCAGAGCTGGAATCTGCGCTTGAAGCGATTGACGCTTTATCACAGAAAGATACGGATTTTTCTGAGACTTCCACGGATCTTCAACAGCAAATTGAACAAGATCAAGAGGCTCTACAAGCGATACAAGTGTCTATAGAGCAAGCAAAAACTTATTTGCAAACGCATCAGCAGGTTGCAGAAGAAGTGCTTTGGAGTGAAAGTTTACGCTTACAACTGGTGAGGGTTTATGAGCAAAAGATAAAGCAATTGATGCAGGCATCTCAGCCTTTTGAAGAACAGTTAGATTGGCTCTATGCCAGGTTATATGCTTTGTCAAATCAGCCATCATCGAAGATAGATTATGTACTTTACCATGAGCTCAGTCGTAGAGTGTCTGAAATTTATCGTCAATATAAGCCCATTACAGAGCAGCTTGCCGACTTAAACCTTAAACTTCATAACTTAAAAAATACACTTTTAGCTGATGCATAAGTTGTTATTTTATTTGAACCTCAAGAATTGGATAATTTTTTGCACCCGATTTGAGCTGAGTTATCTGTTGAATGCACAGTATGCAGCGTATTTACTTCAGAGATATCGTACAGTACAAAGCAAAACTTCAGAAATTAAAAGCTAGGGGTTGACAACTATGCTAGGTTAGAATGTTGATGATGTTTTTTTTAAAAAAACCACTTTTTATATGACTTTCAGGATAGGATTCTTTATATGTCTAAACATTCAGGAGTTACAGATAAAGCGGGTATGATTTTGTCGAGTTTGTGTGTCATACACTGTCTTTTTTTACCTGTAATCATACTTTTTTTGCCTTCAGCTTTGCTTGGTTTTTTTGAGAGTGAAAGCTTCCATTTATATATGTTAGCGATCGCACTTCCCGTGAGTTGCTTTGCTTTTTTAAGAGGTTTTAGGCACCATCAAAAAAAGCAGTCTTTTTTGTTAGGTCTATTGGGTATGGCACTTCTTATCTCAGCAGTGACGATAGCTGAAATGTTGTGGGGAGAGCTGGGAGAGACTTTGTTTACGGTATGTGGTGGATTTTTAATTGTTTATAGTCATTATGTCAATTTAAGCTTTTGTCGCAAATCGCTTTGTAGTGCTTGATACTGAGCTTTTGTTGTGTATATCAAAAGCCTCATGCTTTCTAAAGCAAAGGCTTTTAATTTTGGGTCGTAATGCTATGATCTGCTGTTATCGGCAATTAGATGCAGAAGCGGGTTGACGCAAAACCTGTCCATCTCCTACATCAACAACACGCCTCATAGATTGGATGTCTTGATGTGAGGTCTCTCGTAAGTGTACATAATAGAGATTACGCTCTGGATTATAATCTTTTTGAATCACGCGAAATGCGGAGTGAGGTCGCCACAGTATTTTTGCTTGATTATCTTGGTACAAAAAATTAACTAGCTTACCTTTTTTGCTTTCTATTTTTAAAATCGCCTGAGGCAAAGCGTTATGATGCGTGCCTATCTCTTCATAAGCTTGATGCAAAGAGGCTGTACCAGACATAAAACCATGGTGTTGGTATACACTATCGATTTGTAGATTCTGCCATAGTTCATTAGACATAGGCTTTACAACATAAGATTCAAGCTCCATATCAGGTAGCGCATCGAGAGTATGTGTTAAGTTTTGGGCATCGTCATATAAGTCTTGCTCATGTTGAAACCAGTCTTGTTGCATTGCATTATCGGATATCACCTGATTGAGGGATGTAAGACTGTCTCCGCTTCTTAAATAATTCGACCAGAGGTTGTTCCCCTCTGGATCATTGATGCAATCCACCTCGAACTCTAAGTTACGATAAAGATGGTCTTCTATCTCATTTACATGTTCGGCACGTTTTTGCCAGAATGTAGTTTGAGATGGGTCATAACTTAAAGATGTGCTGAGCCAATTTGCATAGGCTTGAGGTACAACAAAGAAGAGTGAAAGAAGGTGTATTTTGTATAAGAATCTAGATTGTTTTACTTTTGATATCATAGTTTTGCAGCCTCATTTTAAATATGGAAAGTGATAATATGGAATGGTATTTCACTTTAATACTTTAACAAATAAATGATATACAGAGGTTGTTTTGATTATGAACCTTATAAAGCTGCTGAGAAGTCAGATCAGTTGACTGATCACTTGTGCAGTAGAGAAGCAAAAAAAGTAAATAAAACAAAGACCTTCTCAATATTGCGTACTATACTTTATAGTATAACTTCTTAAAGTGAAATGCTTTTTGATGTGAGCAGGAGTGCGTTATGAGAAAACAGTTCCTATTGAGCTCGGTTTTGATGTGTGGATTGCCTTGGTCGATTATAGCAGAAGAAAGTGCGGAACTTAGCGCTGCGGTTGTGTTTTCTAACATGGGGTTGAGTATCAGTAACGTCCAGCCTGTCAATTATGGCTCATTAACCTTTGAGCAGAATTCGTCTGGAGGCTATCTTGCTCTGAATATGGCAACAGGAGAAGCCATGGATGTGAGCTCTGGCTACACGCCAGTTGCAAATACCTCATCGCTTGGAAATATCACGGTGACCTCCACAGTGGGTGAGGTAATTGATATTTCTTGTGACGTCAGTAACACTGTTTTAGCTTTAGCGGGAAACCCCAGTGTAACGATATCTGTGTATGATGCTAATCATTTTGTGCCTTTAAGCTCTTCAATTGGTGCAGGTGATCCAAGGCGAGATGGAAATTGTACGGCGGTCTCTGCAAGTTATACGTCTGCGGGAAGCGACGATGTACAGATAGGCGGCTTTCTGGTGCTACCTCCCGGTAATCAGGTTCAACCGGGCTTCTACTCTACATCTCATACAGGTGGCTCGCCTATCTTATTTACTTTTACCTATCAGTAATGCGATACATGCGGATATAGATAACCCATCACATACATAAGAGCATACAGGAGTACCTTATGAGAAAACGGATCATCTTGAGTTCTGCTTTGGTAGGACTGTCTTGCTCGATTACAGCAGAAGAGAATACAGAGCTTGGTGCTACGGCATTATTCTCTAACATGGGGTTAAGTATCAGCAGCATACAATCTGTCAATTATGGTGGCTTAACCTTTGATGCCAACGCTCCTGGAGGTTATTTACTGCTTCTTGCTTCAACAGGTGAAGTTCATGATATCACCTCTGGTTATACGCCAACAGGCAACGGAGCATCAGCGGGAATCATTAGAGTTATCTCGACTATGGGAGAGGTGATTGATATTTCTTGTGATGTCAGTAACGCTGTTTTAGCTTTGGCGGGAAATCCTAGTCAAACGATACCTGTATATGATGCCAATCATTTTGTGCCTTTGACCTCATCCATAGGTGACGGCGACTCCAGCCGAGGTGGAAATTGTGAGGGTGTAGGTATGAGTATTTCGGCAAGTTATACGTCTGCAGGCACGGATGATATCTATATAGGTGGCTTTCTGTTACTTCCCCCCGGTGATCAGCTTCAACCAGGTTCCTATTCTACGTCTCATCCAGGCGGATCGCCTATTTTATTTACGCTGACTTATCAGTAGCGATAGGTGGTTAGAATATTTCACAAGGGCATAACTTTTTTACATTTCACTTCGGTTGTGTACTCACATTTTACGGAATGAGCCTTTGTATTCATAAGCTTTTTCAAAGTGCAGTAGCGGTAAATAATAAAAAAAGACTTCTCATAAAACACTCAAAAAATGATAAAAACCTAGAAAAAAGTGGCACGGGAAGTCCCTAAATCATGTATACAACCTAAAAAATCAAAGGCTATATGAACATTCAATTTGTAGCTGGAAAAATAATAGATATTTTCGATCTAAAAAGCCAAGGCTTGGCCTTGGCTTAAAATAAATAAGTAGATTATAACGTATACTAAATAATTTTTATGATAATGGATCAAATTATGTAAATAGAATTCACTTCCTCTGTTTTATACTC
>DDNL01000014.1 GCA_002341165.1 Shewanellaceae bacterium UBA2521 | reverse complement strand
TAGCGCATCAAAATATCCATGAAACCTTAATTCCTGCATTTAAAGAAGATTCACATGATATTGACCTTACCCCTAACTTAACACCAATCCATTCATGAGATATTTCTTCTTATTATGCAACTTTATTTGCAAAGCCTTTATTGATGATGCGCTAAAAAGAAAATTTTTTCTATATGAAAAAAGTGCTAAATATGAGCACTTTTAAGGTTTAATAAATTAGCTATAAGCAGGAACAGCTACTTGGCGACAAACTGTTTTAGGTGTCTTCCACACATATTCTGTCGAGCATCTTGTTTCGTATTTTATAGCCGGTGCTTGAAACTTGGTTAAACAGATTAAAAAGCCACCGCTGACGTTTTTTAGATTTTTTGCAATGTTAACATTTTTCATATTAAATATTTTTTTTATTTTAAGATTAAAATTTAGATTGTATTTCACAATGCAACATAAACAATATCACATCCATTAAAAAATAAAACATCTTTATCACTGATATTTTTAAAACTAAGGACATCCATCGAGTTTATTCTTTAGCCTGATATCAGGCTTTAAAACAGCTGTATATTTTACAACCCAACGATGAATCGTGGCATGATCAACCTTGAGTCATCAAGCCCATTGAATCTCTTCAATTTCAAGATAACTAAGCTTATAAGCATGATCATAACGAATCGTTTCTAGAATAGCGGTTGATAGGAAATGGCAGCCTTTAAATATCATCACTTACCAAATTTGGAAAATCACCATCTATAATAGGCTAAAGGGTAAAAATTTAGGGGGAAGATCATCTCCATAGAGCTTAGATTCACTATTTCTTTTAAGGATAGTGAAGACCTATTCATAAGGCTTAACTTGCATCACCTAGGGAGTGTAAGCTTCTCATTTAAAGAGAAGTATTTGAAAAGCCGTCTTTTTCATTTATCGTCAAAGCAAAAAGTTGAGATCTTTAAATTATGGCAAAAACAAGAAGATATTTATAATAGATCAGGCGAATCGTAGAGGAGCGTTCATCGATAGCCAAAGAAAAGCATTATCTACTCATTGATACATCATATGTAACCAGAGCTCACCGATTATTCTAGTTTGCGACAGAATCAAATATAACTCCATGATACAATGAACTTAAGGATTTCAATATTATTTTTTTTCATTTACAATATGTTGAGAGAAATGATGCCTTTGTTGCTAGATAGGTTATAGGAGTCGGCATCAAGAAAAAATTATTTTACAAGGAATTACAAGTATGCTCAATATCATACACTCTATTTGCATAGATCCTCTCGTGTGGATCATGCGACACATATTAGAATACAGCCATGATCTACTATATTCTTATGGTTTAGCTATTATTGTTTTAAGCTTGACCGTAAACTTCTTATTGATTCCTTTCTATCACATAATCCAAAAGTGGCAAAAGGAAGATAGCGCAGCACAGCAGCGGATGGCTGAAAAAAAAGCTGAGATTAAAAAAGTCTATCAAGGCAAAGAGCGCTTTATGATGCTCAAGGCTTTGTACAAGCAACATCATTATCGTCCGATAATGCAGCTTAAGAGTATCTGTGGCCTTTTAATACAAATTCCTTTTTTTATTGCTGCCTATGAATTACTCACACAGGTTATGCCCCTTTATGGGCAAGCTTTTGGGCGGATAGCTGATTTAAGTGCGTCAGATGGTTTGTTCCATCTAGGTACATGGTCTATACATGTTTTACCTATTTTAATGACACTGATCAGCCTATTAAGTGTTTTCTTTTACACGAAGGCCACATCACAATCAGAAAAAGCTCAGTTGTATGGTATCTCTTTATTTTTCCTCATTATACTCTATAGTGCACCTAGTAGCCTTGTGCTCTATTGGACTGTAAATAATGTGTTTTCTTTAGGGCGAGTCATCATTAATTGGCTAGAGCAAACATCTAAACCCTATTATAGAAAGTATGTAGAAGCTAAACATTTTATTGGCTTAACGCTGTTGCTCTTCTCTTTGCTGTCGTTACTCGTTGGCTTTTTATTGCCTCAAGGCTTAACTCACGATGCTCTTTTAGGAGCTTTACCTTTTTATGCATGGATACCATGCCTTTATGCTTTAAGTCTCACCTATAAGGTAATAGTCAAGAAAAAAACACTGCAGAAGAAAAAGCGTGAGCCTATGGGGCTACGAGATTTATCTCTTGTATTACTCATAATGATCCCATTAGCACAGTATATAGCTACTAACCTCAATGTACTGAAGGTTGAATATGCTATTGCTCTAACTCTACTTTTTATAAGTAGTTTATGCATGATTTTAATTGTTTTACCTCATGCTTTTTCACATTTAATCTCTAAAAAAGCGTTGCAAGTATCTTTGTTATGTATCATGATCTTACTGTGTTATATGCCTATTTTTTATGGCATGTATCACTTAGAAAAGTTAAAAAACATATTAGGGTTGGTAGCCGGAATCTTCATTTTGTCCATGCTTTTTATTCGGTATAATTATCGACCTGTAGTACTGTTTTTAACCATTTTATTAGGAATCAATACATATCAAAGTTATACCAAATACTTAAGGAGTTTATATCATGCTAAGATTGAATCTCCTATAACAAGAAATCATGATATATCTTTTCCAAATTTTAAGAACAATCCGAATGTATATTTATTGACTTATGACGCTTACGTTTCACAAGAAGTCATGCTTCAATATGGAATTGATAATGCATCACAAGAGTCTTATCTTAAAAATCAAGGATTCACAATTTATCCCCAAGTATACTCTCTTGGCTTCTTTTCTATTTTTAGTATGTCTTCTGTTCTCGATCTAAGTTATGGACAAGGTAGAGCACCTGTTGCAGGAAAAGGGTTTGTACCCGATATATTTAAAAAAAATGGATATCAAACTGCAGGTATATTTAAGAACACATATTATCTTATAAATACCGAAGTTCACTATGATGAGTACGTCCCTAAGGTCATTATTAATGGCGCAGGATCTCTACTTCAAGCCTTGACCATTGGTGAGCTTGATTCTTTAGAAGCCCACTATAACCTACCCTATGAAGAATTTGTAGATACAAAAAATAAGATGTTAAATAAAATGACACAACAGCCTAGATTTGTATATACGCATACAGGACCTGGACATAGTCAATTATCCGGACATTGCTACGAAGATGAAATAGAGCAGTTTCAGGCTCGTTTAATTGAGGCCAATCAAGAAATGAAGCATGATCTTGAAACGATTCAAAAAATTGATCCAGATGCTGTTATTATTATTAATGGGGATCATGGTCCGCAGTTAACCAAAACCTGTTTCTCCATACAGGATGCTAGTACTGTTAATCGTTTAGATATGCTCGATAGACACGGCTCTTTTGTGGCTATCAAAATGCCTCATACTGAAGCCATACCACAAAAAAATATCCGAATATTGCAAGATATTTTCCCTGAGGTATTTAACGCTCTAGCGCAAACCACTACATTCTCTCAGGTTAAGTTAGCGACTCGAAGTCATGGTGGTATAACAGATGGTGTGTATATTGAAAACGGTATAATTCACGGCGGTATCAATGATGGCGAACCTCTTTATGCGAGTGAAAAAAGATGAATAGAAAATATTTTATAATCAGTTATATAATATGCTTTGTGCCTTCAGCTTTTGCTTATTTTGAACCTGGTACTGGGAGCATACTCATTTCTTCGATAATAAGTCTTTTTGCGACCTCTCTTTTTTATATCAAAGATATTTGTTATAAGATACAAGCATACCGAGCTCGGTGGTCAGGTCAACAAGCTGAAAGGAAACATCATGGCTTAGCCTTTTATTGTGAGGGACCTCAATACTGGAATACTTTTAAACCTATTTTAGAGTCTTTAGATCAACGCGGTATTGAAGCGACTTATTTGACCTCTTCTTTAGATGATATGGGATTAAAATTCGAATCTAAATTCGTCACATGTCAATATATAGGACAAAGTACAAAAGCCTATGCATACCTTCAAATGTTGGAAGCTGATGTACTTGCGATGACTACACCTGGTTTCGATGTATTACAGATTAAACGCTCTAAACGCGTCAAGCATTATGCCTATATTCAACATGCCCCTACAACGGGGGTCTACAATACTTACTCGTTTGATTACTTTGATAGTATTTTGTGTTCGGGTCCTCATCAAATAAAAGCTTTGCGCACTTTAGAACAAAAACGTGGTCTACCTCCTAAAAAAATCCTAGAGTCAGGCTGTCCTTACTTTGATGTACTCATGGATCAAAAAAAGGACATATTTACCAGCTCATCTAAGATACATCAACATGAACAGACACGTATTTTAATCGCTCCAACTTGGGACACCAATGGTTTACTCCATCGTTTTGGCGTAGATTTGATTGAACCACTTGCGAGACAAGGCTATGACATAACCATTAGACCTCATCCACAAAGCCTTATTGTTGAAGTCGAAATGATTAACTCTCTCAAACAAACGCTTCAAAAGTATCACAATATAAAATGGGACGAAAACCCTTCGGCTTTTGAAACACTTGCACAGTCAGACATCATGATATCAGATATGTCAGGCATTATTTTTGATTACGCTTTTATCTTTGAAAAACCTGTTATTACAATGAAGTTTGATATTGATTTGTCTGGCTCAGATGCAAATGACTTGTCTGAACCTTTATGGGAGCTTCAAGCACTCGATCAAATAGGTCGACAAGTATCGCTAGATGAGCTCGATAAATTGAGCGAGATCACTGAGAATTTAAGTCAAGATCAAGGTATAAAAGATCGGATTCGAGCAATTCGAGATAATAGTGTCTTTTATTACGGCAAGTCGGGAAGCGTCATTGCAAATCAATTACTCAACATCAGAAATAAACTCACTCAACCATCACAGGAGCATTTAGAAAGCGCATCCTATTCATTTGAAGAGAGAGACCATGTATTAAATGATAAGGTGGAAGCGTCTAAATAAACATTCATCTTTGATTATCATAAAGTTTGCATGAGCTCAACTGTGAACTAAAATAGTTGAGCTCATGCACTTTTAAGTTTTGATATCAAAAAGATACATGGCTCTTTGGTTTTATATATATGTAAATCTATAGTTGTATTTAAATAGTAAAAAAGGAATTTTTATGAAACAAGTTTACACTGCTATCTCAGCAGATTTATTACACGAAGGCCATATTAATATTCTTAAATATGCTTCAGAGTGTGGTCAACTCACTGTAGGTGTTTTAACTGACAAAGCGATTGCATCCTATAAAAAAGTCCCTTATATGTCTCTAGAGTCACGTGTCAAAATTGTTGAGAATATAAAAGGAGTCCATCGTGTTGTAGTCCAAAACAGTATATCTTATAAAGAAAACTTAAAGAAATATAAGCCTGATATCGTCGTTCACGGTGATGAATGGAAAGTGACTCGATTAGCATCTATCAGACAAGAAGTTATTGACACCTTAGCTGAATGGGGAGGGAAACTTATTGAGCCACCTTATACCCAAGGTGTCAGCTCATCTCAAATCAACTCTGCATTAAAAGAAGTCGGTGTGACACCCAATATACGTCGCTCTTATTTAAAAAAGCTCGTGCAATTAAAAAGTCTTGTGAAAGTGATAGAAACTCATAATGGTTTATCAGCATTGATTGCAGAGAAAACGACTGTAGAACATGAGGGGATAAAACAAGAATTTGATGCTATGTGGTCATCAAGTCTCACCGATTCAACCTCTCGGGGTAAACCTGATATTGAGGCCGTTGATCTGTCCTCGAGATTACAAACTATCAATGATATTTTTGAAGTGACCACCAAGCCTATGATTTTTGATGGTGATACAGGTGGACGTCTAGAACATTTTCCCTTTATGGTCAGGTCATTAGAAAGGCTTGGTGTATCTGCTGTCATTATCGAAGATAAGGTAGGTTTGAAGCGCAATTCTCTTTTCGGCACAGCCGCTCAGCAAACTCAAGACACCATATCTAACTTCTGCACAAAAATTACAGCAGGTCTACATGCCCGAATTACATCTGACTTCATGATCATTGCACGTATTGAAAGTCTCGTTTTAGGGCAAGGTATAGAGGATGCTCTTGAACGCGCTCATGCTTATATTAAAGCAGGTGCTGAGGGTATTATGATTCATAGCTGCCAAAAAGACCCAGATGAAATTAAAACATTTTGCAAACTGTTTCGCGCACAAGATACAGGAGTGCTCCTTATCGTTGTACCCAGTAGCTACAATACCATTACCGAACCAGAATTAATTGATTTAGGTGTGAATATTGTGATTTATGCAAATCATATGCTGCGCTCAGCTTACCCTGCCATGGAGAAAACAGCAAAATCAATCTTGAGATATGGACGCTCTTTTGAGGCTGATGAATATTGTATGCCCATTAAGCAGATTCTTAACTTAATACCTGAACATTCTGTATGATGTGTCATCAAGTTCTAATTTGTCACCACGATTTAGCACAACAGCTTCTACAACAATTACGCACATTAAATTGTCGTAGTGCTTTAGTCATTCATGGTAAAGCGAGCTTTGTGCAGTCAGGTGCTCAGTCTATTTTTGAGAAGATTTCGGATTTAATACCGCAACTCAAACTGCACTTTTTTTCAGATTTTTCTACCAACCCCAAGTTGCAACAAGCTACGGATGCTGTCTGTTTTATGCAACGCCATACACCCGATGTTATTATTTCTGTAGGAGGCGGAAGTGCACTTGATCTTGCCAAATCGACTCTCGCCTTTTCAAATCGGCTTGAACACAATCTTGATATTTTAATGAATAAAGCTCGCATGCATGATGTATCGATTCCTTTGATAGTCATACCCACAACATCAGGCTCAGGTAGTGAGGCGACGCATTTTGCAGCTCTTTATCATGAAGGTAAAAAATATGCTTTAGCCGATTCTCGGCTTAAGCCCACCTTAAGTTTATTAGATGGCAGTTTAACTTTAACCATGCCTCACATGGTCGCAGTGGCCTCTGGTTTAGATGTTTTATGCCAGTCTATTGAGTCCTTATGGTCTGTTTATGCAACAGCAGAAAGTAAAAGCTACGCTATAAAAGCTTTATCGCTTTGGCAACTTCACTGCAAAAAATCGATCATGACACATGATATACAAGCACGTTGTGCTATGCTAGAAGCTTCTTATTGGGCAGGCGCAGCAATTGATATATCCAAAACTACAGCAGCGCATGCCTACTCTTATCACTTAACACAAGAGTACTCTATTATTCATGGTTATGCTGTTGCATTATGCTTACCAAAAATTCTTCAAGCAAGCTGCACCGCTACAGCTCAGCCTTCTTTTTTTGGTGCATTGGCTGAAATAACTCAGGCTTTAAACATAGAAGACTCTGTTGGAGCCTTAATACAGTATTTTAAAGTTTTGTTTGAAGATCTCGAGCTTGAGTCATCCCTAGTTCGCTTAGGCTGCAATAGTGATGAAAAAATTGACAACTTCATCAGTGATGTAAATCTTGAGCGATTACAAAATTATCCTTTAACCATAGATATAAACCAGTTTAAAAATATTATTTGGGAGCATGTTTATGATCTGTCCTGAAATCTTTTATCAGTCACTTCACAACGCGGGTATCCATTTTTTTGCAGGCGTTCCCGACTCATTATTAAAGCATCTATGTGCTTGCATCACAAAACAAGCTCAAGAACAGCATGTGATTACTGCGAATGAAGGTGGTGCTGTAGCAATGGCGATGGGCTATCATTTAGCAACGAATAAGATACCTTGTGTATATATGCAAAACTCTGGCTTAGGTCATGCAATCAACCCACTTCTCTCTATGGCTGATACAGATGTGTACAGTATCCCTATGCTCCTGATTGTGGGATGGAGAGGAGAATTAGATCTGTGGAATCAGCAGATTCCTGATGAACCTCAACATAAAAAACAAGGCCAAGTGACGTGTAAGTTATTAGATACGATGTACATTCCTTATCAAGTGATCGGTCCAGAATCTCAAGATGCGATTCAATCCATGCAATCTTTGATAGAGTTAGCTCAAAAAGAGTCTAAACCTGTAGCACTTGTCATACGTAAAAATACTTTTTCATTCTACCCTGCACCTCAACCGATATGCTCATCTTATGACATGACAAGAGAACAAGCTATATCAAAGCTACTTTCTTGTTTACCTAAAGAGACCTTTGTCGTATCAACTACAGGTAAAACTTCTCGTGAACTTTTTGAGTTACGCGATCAACAAAATATAGGCCATGATCAAGATTTTCTCGTAGTTGGCTCAATGGGACATGCTTCTCAAATCGTTGCAGGCATCAAGCACTGTGCACCTGATAAGCGAGTCGTTTGTTTAGATGGTGATGGTTCATGTTTGATGCACTTAGGTAGTTTAACGAATAATGCAGCTTATGATTTTTGTCATATCGTTTTAAATAATGGTGCTCATGAATCAGTAGGTGGTCAACCTACTCTTGGTTTGTCTATCAACCTTCCCCAGATTGCTTTGGGTTGCGGTTATCAATCAGCCATAAGTATAGAAACACCAGATGAAATATTAACAGCTCTTGATGCGATACAAGGTTTGTCTGGAGCACATATGGTAGAAATTAAAATAAAACAAGGTTCACGCCAAGATCTAGGCAGGCCAACTTTAAGTAATGACAAAATGAAACGTTTATTTCAGCAAAAAATTCATTACAGTTCAGCCACTTGAAGGAATAAGATATGAGTCAATATAAAGCTATCGTCATTGCGGCGGGTATAGGGAAACGTTTACGTCCCTTAACTGATGAGCTCCCAAAGTGCATGTTAGAAGTGGGGGGTAGAACATTGCTACAATCATGTGTTGACAACTTTCGAGCGTGTGATATTCATGATATTGCTGTGGTCACAGGATATGCAGCCGACAAAATATCCTATCCTAACTTAACCTACTACCACAATCCAGATTACTTGAATAATAATACTTTACATTCTTTGATGTATGCTCGAAAAGCGCTTGAAGATGCACTAGAGAAAGAACAGTCTGTTATTTTAAGCTACAGCGATATTTGGCTTTCAAATAAGGTTTTACCCGTATTAATCGATTCTCAATATGAGATCAGCATTATGATCGACAAAATGTGGGAGAAACAATATGAAGGAAGAACCGATAATCCAATTTCGGATGCTGAGCTTGCGGTATTTTCAATAGAAAACCAATTACAACGTATCGGCAAAAAAAGTGTATGGTCGCAGGAAGAACAAGTAGGAGAGTTTTTAGGCTTAATGATGTTGAGGCCTTCAGGTATTCAAAATTTTTTGCATCACTTTGATACGCTTGAAAAGCGCATGCAGGCTTCTTCAACTTTTCAAAAAGCAACCAGTTGGCAACAAAGTCATCTCTCTGATTTTTTACAAGATTTGACCGATCAAGGTTATACAATAAAGTGTGTACCGACACCGATGCAGTTGGCATGGAGAGAATTCGATACCGTACAAGACTTTAAAAGAGGCCTGCCCAAATAAAAAACATAGCAAACCTATTTATCCTAAGCCAAGGTTTCGTGCCTTGGTTTTTTATTCCTCTTTTCTTTTTTGCAAAGCACAATAAATAGGTTTTTAAGTCCTGCTTTAAAATAGATGTAGGGACATATATTCGAGTTTAATAAGCATACTTGCTCTCTTTATGAAATCTGCGTTCCCAAAATCGGCATCAATATGCCACAATAGAGTTTTTATAAAAACAAGGATTGTCTAGCTTCTTTTGAAGCTCTTGAGAGGATCAGCTTTCTCCATAAAATGAGTGATCAGCCGATACTCAAATGTAAGGCTTCATTAATTCATCCTAGTGAATATGGCATGAAATCGTCTGTCAACTTTTCGAGATTTAATGTTTTATATGTTCTATATATGTTTTGCATCTGTTTTATACGCTGAGATTAAAATGTATTACTTAAAATGTATAAAATGTATGACACCCACCTCATTATTTATAAAATATCCTTTTTCATAAGTAGAACTTCTGCTTTTTCACCTTCCAGTGGGGGGGTACTGGATTTTTGTATTATTTTTAATCATTATGTGTTGGGTCATTTATATCGGAAAATTTTTTTATTCATAATTTAGTTGTTGTTTTGAGAAGGAAAGTGGGGTATAAAAATAAGCTGATGTACATCTTTTTATCAAAGGAGGAGTATCAGTGAATAAAAATTGTGTTCTATGTGACTGTGAATTGACGAAAGAAAATAATTCTAAAGAACATGTTATTCCCAATGCAATAGGAGGGCGAAAAAAGGTAAAAAACTTCCTATGTATACCTTGCAATAATAAATGCGGGGATAAATGGGATAAAGCTCTTTCAGAGCAGCTATCTATATTTAGCCTTTTTTTTAATATTAGTAGAGAAAGAGGGGCTGTTCAGCCAAAAGTTTTGCAAAACAGTAATGGTAAAAGTATCATCTTTTATCCTGATGGCTCTAAGTCTATAGGTAAGCCTGATTGTGATAAAGATATTATAGGAGAAACTCTAAGATACACCATGTTTGCTAGAGATATTAAAGAAGCAAAGAAAATGAATAATGGATTTTTAAAAAGACATAATAATAAAAAAGTCAAAACACAAGCAACATACATTAGATATATACCTAACGATCCAGTCCATATTACTCTTGACTTTGGTGGAGCAGACAGCGGTAGATCAATTGTTAAAAGTGCACTAGCTTTAGTAGTTGATTCGGGAATTGATATACACTTCTGTGAGGAGGCATTAAATTATTTAACAAATGATGAGGCGGAACCTAGTTTCGGTTTTTACTATTCTGTGGACGTTGTTTTAAATCGTATAGAAGGAATGCCTTTTCATTGTGTTTATATAAAAGGAGATCCCAAGTCTGGTTTGCTGCTAGGGTATGTTGAGTTGTTTGGCCATCGAAGAATGTTACTATGTTTATCTAAAAACTATCTAGGTGATTTTTTTGAAAAGAAGTATGCAATAGATCCTACAACTGGAAATGAAATTGATTTAGAAATTAATTTAGATTTTTCATTAGATGATATTGAACAATGCTATAAAAACAACCTCATCTTCAGTGAAGTGCGGGAAAAAGCATTCTCTAATATAATTAATAGAGCTTTAAGGCATAGAGAAGAGCAAAGCTTTGAAAGTGAAATAAGAGATTCTATAAAATATGCATTTCAAAAAAGCGGTGCTACAGAAAATGAATGTCTAACTGACGAGCAAAAGAAAAAATTTTTCAGACTTTTTTCAGATAGAATAGAAAAATATATAATAGGAATTAACAGTAACAGAGATCTCGTTACGCATAGAGAAGATATAGAATTATAAATGTGAAGAAAAAAAATCATAGACACCCATCAAATGAGTCAATCAAAAGGTTTTCTTCATCAAACTTAAATCAACCTTTTTTGGATGGGTGCCCTGTTTCTTCGCGCTTATAAATGGGAGGATTACCTTACCAGCTTTCTTTATGAGAAATGAGCCTTTTGGAACGAAGCAAAGATTGATAAATAGTATTATTATCTAACATACTTGGGTAAACCGTATGGAGTTTTTTATCTAGTTCCCGCTTAGTGTAATATCTAAAGTTGTCTGTGTTTGGAGTTAATGTCTTCTCTAAGATATCTAGTATTTTATTTAATTCTACCTTTATTTTTACCATAGATTTCTCTAATTTTTCCATAGTGCGCATACTCATTTTCATACCTTTTAGCTTTGGCTCTATTATTGGATAGAGTATTTCAAAATGATCTGAGCTCATTAAGCATATCTGTAGCATTATGTTTTGGTGGTCATTACCCCTTAGTTTTGTATCGTTTGGCCACACATCATTGAAAAATAATTTTAAAGACTCAACATCAATTTGTTGTTCTTCATTTCGCCAATAAATCATTTCTAAAAGTTTTTTCGATAATATTAGATCTACAACACGGATCCATTCGCTGAACTCTTCATTTTTTATAATTGAATGAGTCCATAGTTCATACATAGATATGTAATATGGTTCCATGTAACGTCTTTTACAAAAATCCTCAATAAGTGACATATCTATATCTTTGAATAAATTAAGCATATAAGGAGCAAGGTTATGTTCCTTTATTTGGCTAATAGTCAATGAGTTTTGAATAAGACCAAGTAAAGCGGAATAGCGTACTTTATTATCTGAACTAGCTAGTAGGGGGATAATTTTTTGTTTGCAATAGAATTCATCTTTTTTTAATAATAATGAAAAGTTACAGAACAGGGTATATGTAGATATAACCCTACGCTTATGCGGATACGAACTATCTAATGCATCCGAAATAATAAAGTGTCCATTTTGTACATTATTATTAGGAACCTTTGTATAAATGTATCTCACATACAGTGATATTATTTTACCAACATAGCTGTTTAACATTCCATCATCTAATTCATGTGGTCTACTAATTGAATATGTATTATCGTAATAGGGAAGTAATTTCTCTAACTTATGTAGTTTTAGAAAGACCTCTTCTACCTTACTATTTTTAAAGAGATCTATATCATTTTTTATAAGATATTCAATTAGATAATGAAATAGTGTGTGGCTTACTTGCTCATTGGTTTTCAAGCCTGTTTCAGGCAACGTAATGATCAAATCAAAAATTTCATTATGGTCAAGAGAGTTTTGTGTATCACATAAAAAATCAAAAAACTGCACCCACACTTCTATAGGGATATTTCCGGTCATGAAATTAGCTTTAATGGCCTTCCATGCCTTATGGAATTCTTTTACACATAAACCCTTAAAGGGATAATACCTCTTTGTATGGTCATCTATCTGAGAATTATATCTTTGCTTTTCAAGCTCTAGAATTATGTCTTTAACATCAATACTTTCTGGCAGAAAGTATTCTGTATTTTCTTTCACAATAAAACAGCTTATACTATCGGGGGTATTCATACTGTTAGCTACAGATGAGCTCCACTCTTCAGCTATTTCTTCAAAGCTCTTAATTTGATTTGCTTTAATTATGTCATTAAAGTCTAATTCTTCCATTGCTAAGTTAAAACTTAATATTTTGGCGGCTTGCGCTTTATTACATGCTTGAACATTCTGCTGAATAGAAAAATATTTATCACGAATTTTCTGTTTTTGCGAGTCAGAGAATTTATTCCACCATTTATTAAAAATTTTATGCAAATCCAATGTAATCTCTCTTTTCCAGAAAATATCATAGCTTAAGCTCATAATGGCTTTATGAGCAGAAAGTGAATCAATATTTGAAGAACGATAACATAACCATATTAATAGTAACTTACAGAAAAAACTTGGGTGTATAGTCCAAATTTTATTATGTACATTAACTAATTCTGGATATTTCTTATACGCGTAATCTAGTAAATCTAAAAATGAAAATAGTCTATTGGTATAACCTTTAAAAATAATATTATTCTTCTTTTCAAGAATAGATGTTAATTTATTGACAGACTCGCTGTAGCTATGATTGCTTATCTGCTGTAGAAGATTATCTAAAAAGTATAAAAACTTCTCTTTTGGTAAGTAGTCTATTAATAGCTGCATTGCTTGCAAATTAAATTGCTTATCGTGTCTATCTTTATAAATACAGTACTGCTTAACAATGAAATCAAGCTCTTCATGGTGCAGTGCCTCTACTTTATCTTTAGGTATAATCAAGTGATATTTTTGCCAAGAATCTTCTAGTCTCATTCCAGAATTTAGCCAATTAGCGCGGGATTTAGGCGATAAATCAAAAAATTGATCTCTAATTCTCATTTCGTCACCCCCAGATGAAAATAACCGTGAAACTAGATCTTCTAAGAATTTTATTCTGATATTTTGTGGTGCGCTTTTGACCCACTCGTATACAAAGCCTGCATGAATATTATTCAAGGCTAAATTGGTAAATATGCTAGCTTTTGATTTTCCTTGATCTATATCTATATCTTTAAATAGATTAATAACGGGATCTATAGAAGAATCTTGCACAAAAAATATTTTTAAATATGAAGTCGTCTGCATACCTGCTTGAGGATATTTTTTGTTGAGTTTATTATACAGATGATTATCAAAATATTGATCACTATTATCACGATTTAAACATTTCGAGTCTAGCACTGTTAACCAGTATACAGAAATCAGATTTAGATGCTGATGTAAAACATTAGCATAGTACAAATCAGAATCTAATAAGTTAAAAACAAGTGTTCTTTCAAAAGCATTTAACTTATACGGTTCTTGTTGAATAAGCTGCATAAATTGATCAGAAAAGCATGTTGGGTCTTGATGGAATTTTTTCCAATAATTTAAGGCCTTCCATAAAGTATCAAAATCGTCATCTTTATGACATAAAGTAGTAAAACCATACTCTTTGAATTTTTTTGCAGAGCTTTCTTCAGTAAATACATAACATTCATGTCTTCCCTTTTTTATTTTTAATCCCTCTAGTAAAAATTTTACTGTTGGATCTTCAGCACTATAACCTATAAATACTACACAATATTTTTCTAGAATTTGCTTTATAAATTTTGTTGCCCACCCTTCACTGAGATAAGCACGGCCATATGTTTTGGTTGTTAGTACTATATCATTTGGATCTTGATAATCGTCTATTTTGCCATGTAAATATGTTAACCCTTCATAATCTTCTGTATATTCCAAATTTGTAAAGTATGGTGGCTTTTTAATTTGTGGCTTCATTCCTTCATTCTTGAATACTTTTTCGAACATTGAATCAAAATTTGTCGTTACGATTCGAACGCCTTTCTTAGTATTACTTTTTGCTAAATCGACTATAAGAGAGTGGCACTTTAGTTCACACGTACTTTTTTTTGAACTCAATAATTGTTGCTTCACTGTATCTAATACTTCGTTAAGTGGGTATTGCTCCTCAAGCAAAGAAAAGACACGTTCATAGCTTGCTTCCGAGCATGATGAGTTCATACTTTCAAGTAACTTTTGCGCTTCTGTATTTGAGTCTTTTGCTAGCATCTTGATACTTTTTTCTGTTAACTCTTTAAAACTTGGCATTCTCGCTTTAGCCATGGAAACACCAGCACCACAAAAAAATACTACTTCACCGTCTCTAGCTTTTTGGATCAGTTTTTTTGGTATATCTATACTATTTTGAAAAAATCTCATTCAGCTTCACTTTTAGTCAATGATAAATAATTAGGAACAAGTTACTAGAAAATAAAGGATAATTAAATTAAATCTTGCAGATATAAAACAATGTGGTTAATTGTTAACCTGATATGTATTGGAAGAATTTTTGATAATCTTCCACTCCAAAAAAGGTATACCTCAATCGAAGCGATTCGCTTATACGCAAGAAAGCATCTTATTTATTTGCAGAAGCATTTATAATAGAGAAAGTAAAGAGAAGCATGTTAAATAGAGTTTGAGTGTAGTTCTAATGCAACATATTGAGTTATGCAGTAGAAAAATTGTTTACATAAAGCTTGATGGTTGTACTTGTTTTTTATTGATTAAAGCTATCATTCACAATCTTTATCCAATTATGTATTGATAAGCTTATTTAATACTTATTTAAATAAAAATATTTTTGAGAGTATTTTTTTTGGTTTAAGAGCTATAGTACACTTTTACTAAAAACTATACTTCACAACTTCTTTATTACATATATTGACGACTTTAATGTCACCTAACATCTAAAAAGTCTGTACCAGTAGTTGGGGTTTGTTACTTCAAGATTTCTATTCATATGATTTTTGCAGATATCAATAATAAAAAAGATCCTACTGTATAATAAGCAACTTAGCTGTAAAATACCCAACCATTGTTTATTTCAATGAGATGGGTATCTCTGAATTTATGTTTATTAGCTAATATAATAAATTCTTGTTTTTATGCTGGAATAAGTTTGATAGTGTGACCCATTACTATGAATATTCCTGCCCAACAATGCGAAGAGTAATAAGATTCTCTATTCACGGTTATTAAAGCGCATAGATGCTACATCACTATTGCTCTAGCATGGTTATTTTAAGAATAAATTTTTATCTTTTTTTACTTCACTTAATAAACGTAAGTAACGTGTTCTGGAGCGAGTTGTTTTTGCAATACAAGTATTTAACTGCTCATTATTTTCACTAGATAAACAATCTTTATTTCTGTTTTGTAGCCATTTCACCTGATCTGCTTTGAGTATATGTTGTAAAGTTTTATCCTTCATAGCTTGCTGATAAGCGGCGTGCAGAAATTGATCGTAAATAGCCAAGCCTCGACTAGAACAAATCGCTTTTTCTATACGTGTTCGAGCTTTATTGCAAGAGAAGCTGGGCTTATAGTCTTCTTCTGTTAATTGAAGCGCAGCAATACCTTTAATACCTAGTTTTTTTTCAGCCTCGGTCAGGTGCATATTGCGTGTTAGATAGTCATCTAATGGCCTACCCGACTCATCTTTGATATGGGTATCAAAGCCGTGATCAATAAGTAGTTTAATAAGTGGAATGGATGCATTTTCAGCAGCATATGTTAACGCTGATCTTTTAGAATATGATAATGGATATAGGTCATAAAAAAAGGAATGACACATAAAACTTGGAATGAAACTGAATATATCTCCTGTTAAATGGGATGTATTAAATTCTTTGGGGTAATTATCGAGCAAATATTGAACGCTATCATAGTTGTTCATATGACTTGCATACATTAATAAATCCTTGCTGTAATTACTTTTAATTTGGCTTACCGCATATCTTTTGGGTAAAAAATCTAATTGCCTTGGAGTATCAATGAGTAATGAAAAAGTTGCCGGGTGGATTTTTAATTCAAAAGAGCCAGGTTGATGTATTACATTAGAGAGCTTTTCTAATTTATCCCAATCTTGAAACTTCCCTTTAACCAACTTGTTTAACATTTGAATATTCACCATATCATTAGGATATAATGGTGTGGATATTGTGCCTAGGTAAGGAGCATAGGTTAAGGCATCGATAGCATTCTTGGCATATTGAAGAGCATCCGCCGATTTGTAACCCATTTTTTTGTTATAGTAAAGCAACAGCTCTTGTAAAGCCGCTTGTTTGGATATCTCTAGGGTGGCATATTGGCGATCACTCCAAACATCTCCAAACCTCCATTCCTTAAGATGTTTATGGTATAACTCGCTCTCTTTTAGATTTATAGACCATGGTCTCATAAAAATTCTTTTTAAGTATGCATTTCTATTGTTTCTAGCTGCGTATGCTGGAGAACTTGGTCCTCTTGTGCGTGCTCCAGTATAATTTAAAATCGTATCTGCTATTCTTTGATAGGTCATCAAGAAAGGGAGAAATTCTATAGGTTTGTTTTGCGGATAAGTTTTAATGTCGCATATTAGCTTGATTTGACCACGGTCTTGAAACTCAAAAATAGAGTACGACGCGTCATCATCTATAAAGTTTTCTCCGTGCTCACGACTCAAAAAAAGTTTATCTTTATACATAAATATATTGAGGTCAGAATCAGCATAATCTGAAGACCACTTTTTTTCTATAAAAGGAACGTGTTGTTCTAAAGATTTTGGGTCTTGATGTATCAGATGCAGTAATTTGTCGTATTCATCAAAGTGACCTTTGTACTCCAACCACGAGCCCCTAGAGCTTTCTTGAAACAAAAGCATATATTTCTTGTTCTTTAAATGGATAGCCGTTTTCATAAAGTGTTGATTTATTTGATCGTTCCAAGAGGATGGTTCGAATTGAACTGGTGTGAATTCTGGATGTTTTAGTATTGGACGCAATCTGGCTTTAGAAAAAAAAGCATCGCTATATTGCTTTTGCGCTATTTGGCAAAGAGGTTCTTCTTTTCCTATTAAAATAGTCGGTTTAAAAGGCGCAGATGCGAAAGACTTTGAGAAGTAAAACAGAAAAAATAAAAGTAAAAAGAGATTCCTCATTTAAAATTCCTTATAAATTACATGATGTTGCGTTGTATCAAAAGAGAAAAGGAGTGCCGAACAGATAAAATTTTTTCTGATTTAAATCTAAATGATTCCATTTTAGTTCGGCGTTTAGTATTGAGCATGGATAAATTTATGAATCTTTGATATTCAGTTGTCTTGCTGCTTAAGCAGCATAGGATACTTTTTCACATTTAGAGTTCTCCTTTTAGTTCAGTTGTATATCTCATGGCTTTAAGAATGACTTCCGGTAAAACAATCACAGTTTTTAAACATCGTAAAGATCGCTGCAAAGTGAAAATAGATGTTCAATACTATAAATGAAAGACACTTGTGACAGAAGCCTTTAACGTGAAAGAACAACTCAAAAGTTGTTCTTATGAGAATAAAAATGAGAGAATTTCTCTAACTTTCTAGAATAGAAGATCTTGATGAGACAAAAATATTTGTAGAAAAGTTATCTCTTCCTGTTTGATTCTGAGCTCCTTCATCGTGATTTGTATGATGAAAACTACTGATTGCTTGTGACAGCTTATCGATTGAATCAACTTCAGTTTCATCTTCGGTACTTCTTCTAGATCTTGAAGGTGATATCCAATTGCTTGCAGCATATTGGTTTGATTTTGAGCTAGAAATAGAGCCGTTTGCAGCGTTCGCTTCAGATTTGGATCCAGCTATAGCAAGCTCTACAGGAGAGAATGCTGCTCGATATAATTCATTACATTTCTTCGTAGAGCTGGCGTATGTTTTTTTGAAAAAAAAGCAAGTAATTAATACAGTTGAAAATGATGGAATATTATCTCTAGTCACAGGTTTCACTGAAGCACAATTGAATAATATGCCTGGCGCTGAAAGAAAAGCGCTCCAAAAGACAGTTCGTGAAACAATCGATTTTATTCTCTCTGTAGCACCTGTTACAGGAACTCTTAAGGATGTACAATAAGTAGCTACTGGGGGAGAATATATTAACAGGAGAGCAGCTATCGATTACGGAGCGTATGTTTTCTGCGGGTTTGATTATTGTGGACGGTGCTACATTTGGTCTTTCTCGTCCTCTGACTTATGGTAGTGAATTAATCTATAAATCGTTTACAAAGAGACCTGATATTAAGCCTAATAATAAACCCGATGGTAAGCCATCGAACACGGGTGGAGATGGATGCTTTATTGGCTCTTCAGAAGAGCCTCTTCCACCAGAACCATTGCCAAGTATATTCTTCGAAAAAGATGATTATGAATAAAATTTATAAATATATATTAAGCTTATTATGACTTTATCTTATAACGAAACATACCAAATATTGAAGGAAATGAAAATACAAGGTATAGACTTAAAAACACCAAAAAAAGTTGATTTTTTTGTTTCCGTACCTTCAAAGCAGAAAGGTCAGTGTGTTGCCAAAAAAGTTCGTCAATATGATTTTGATACATCTGTTGAGCAAGACGAAGAAACTTTAGAATGGACTTGCTATTGTACAAAAACTATTGTTCCAGAGGCTTCACTTATATTTAATCTTGAGAGCACCTTAAACGAAATTGCAAAACTTTACGGAGGGTATATTGACGGCTTTGGCTTCATGGAAAATAATCATAGCCATACACCTTAAATATAACGGCTTTGGCTATATATCTAACCTAATCAGCAGATTATGAAGCACGATATGGTGTGAAAAGGGACGTAATTAATGTATTGCTTTTAAAGCCAAAAATGCAGTATTTATGATACAACATACTATTTTCGTGCTTATTTACTAGAAAAAAGGCTCTGTAGAGCTCTGAATAAGGTTCTACAGAGGTTTATAATGATAGGACTCAAAGGTAACTTAGATATAGAAAAGGGTTTAAATACCCACTTAGTGAAAGCGTCTAAGTTATATATTGATTACGTGATTATGCATGAGTTGTGTCATATTGCTGAGCATAATCATAGCCCCGCCTTTTATGCTTTATTGAATGAGGTGATGCCAAACTGGCGTCATCTTAAGCAACAGTTAGACAGTAAAGCTCATGCATATTTAATCGAGTAATAGGATTAAAGCTCTATAAAAGCATACCCTGATACGACTTCGCTTGGAGTTCAGAATATAAAGTATCCTCTCCCGCTTGTTGGAAGCGTGTTTTAGTAGCTGCTCCTGCTCTATTTCGCTTTGCAGAGCAAAGCCTAAGGTCTTCGCCCTTCGGGTGACGATTAGGGCTAGGGAGGTTGTTTGGGGTGTTATGTTTTAATGGGATGATCATATAAATTTATGCCTGAATCTTGTT
>DDNL01000057.1 GCA_002341165.1 Shewanellaceae bacterium UBA2521 | reverse complement strand
CTTCAGTAGTGAGCGTCTTCATAGGTGCAAGCATAGGACATTTATTGATATGAATCAGTTTGAGCGGTACAGGAAGTAAATCTCCACGATCTTCTTTGGACATATACAAACGTTCGTGTATTTCTGCTACGCTCAGCTCAATAAGTGGTGCAATGGAGCGACCTA
Organism: Shewanellaceae bacterium UBA2521; assembly: GCA_002341165.1. Classification (GTDB taxonomy): domain Bacteria; phylum Pseudomonadota; class Gammaproteobacteria; order Enterobacterales; family Shewanellaceae; genus UBA2521. The sequence goes on along the minus strand of DDNL01000057.1, from coordinate 31,060 downwards.
AATCAACGGTAATCACGGCATTTTTGTTAGTTGGATGCTGCGCGATAGGTAGTACCAATGCAGTACAAGCTCTTGCATGACCAAACATACCGCTGATATGCACAAGAGGCTGAGGTTTATCGAGTTGAATTAGTTTTTGAACTTCTACTTTAGACTTTAAATTAAAATAGTATGCATAAAGTTTAGGCTGGGCAGCCTTGATACATTTTGCCATTTCAATTGTTGCTATAACATCAGCGATAGCATCATGTGCGTTGGCATGCTCTATACCGTTCGCTTGTGTTAATTTTTCAAGCCTAAACGAGGGTACGCCTTCATCATCAGTAGGCCAAACTAAACCTTCAGGCCGTAATGCGTAACAAGCTCGAATCAGATCGATTAGGTCCCATCTTGAGTTTCCATTTTGCCATTCACGTGCATAAGGGTCGAGAAAGTTGCGATATAGCGTATGACGTGTGATCTCATCATCGAATCTTAGCGAGTTGTATCCTACTACGCAGGTATTAGGCTCACTCATGAGTTTTTCAATACGCTCAATGAACTCTGATTCAGGAAGCCCTTTAGCCTGGGTTTTTTGTGGCGTAATACCCGTAACTAAAACGGCTTCAGGCTGAGGTAAATAATCTTCAGGCATTTTACAATAAAGTTCTATCGGTTCACCGATAATGTTGAGGTCAAGGTCGGTTCTGATGGCAGCGAATTGTGAAGGGCGATCTAGAGCAGGATGTGTGCCCCAAGTTTCGTAATCATGCCACAGTAAAGTGGGTTGAGACATGGTCTATTTCTCAGGCTGTTTTTAGGCTGTATACTATCACGCTTTTAAAGAAGTGCCATCATTATTTTAGGTTGCGTTTTTGTTTTTAGGTTGCGACTTTTATTTTTATATGATTTAGTGCATGATCACGACTTTGTTTTGTCACTTTGTTAAATAAAAGAGGTTTAATATGTCCTTTTCTTCTGATTTTGCTCAAAAAGTTTTAAGTTTGATCGACCTGACTTCATTAAATGATCAGGATACAGCAGAAACTATTTTGGCTTTGTGTCATAAAGCTCAAATAGAATCAGGCCATGTTGCAGCTTTGTGTGTGCATGCGCAATTCATTGGATGCGTTAAAGATTATTTAAGTGAACAAAAGAGTGTAGGTGTACGTCTTGCAACAGTTGTTAATTTTCCTCATGGTCAAAACAGTGTCGTTCAAGTGGAGCAAGAGACGTATCAGGCTGTTGAACAAGGTGCGACAGAGATTGATCTGGTGATGCCTTATACTGCGTTGATACAAGGGGATACTGAAACTTGTTATGATGTTATCCAAGCCTGTAGAAGAGCTTGTTCTGAGCAAAAATTAAAAGTCATCATTGAATCAGGTGCTCTAAAAAGTGAGCAGTTGATCGTACAAGCAACTGAGATTGCAATTGAGTCAGGCGCTGATTTTATAAAAACATCCACAGGAAAGTTTACTGAAAATGCAACATTATCTGCTGCAAAAACAATTTTGGAAACTATCGCGAGAATAAATCCTCAAGTTGGGTTTAAAGTTTCAGGAGGTATACGTACTTTGTCTCAAGCTTATGATTATTGGGATTTAACGCGGATGATTATGGGAGAGCAGTGGGCTGATGACCCTCAATATTTTCGCTTTGGTGCCTCCTCGTTATTAGATGATGTGATGTCTCACTTATAACTTATTTTCAAGACACAAAGGTAAAGAGTTTTTTTTTAGGTTAAATCTCTTTATAATGCCTATTTTCACAAGCATGATGAGTGCTTAAAATGTGTAGTAGAGAGATTCATCTATGAAACGTACAGTCATTTTGATGCTCGATTCTTTTGGTATTGGAGCAGCAGAAGATGCAGCATATTTTGGAGATGCTGGGTCAAATACTTTTGGTCATATTGCTAAGTTCTATGCTGAAAAAGCTTTGGGACAAGGCCCACGAGGTGCTCTGCATCTACCTCATTTAGCGCGTTTAGGCTTAGCTCATGCAGCGTACGAAGCAACGGGAAGCTTTCCTCTAGGATTTTGTCCTGAACTAGCTGTTGAGGGCACTTACGGCTATGCCGGGCAACTGAGTACAGGAAAAGATACACCCAGTGGGCATTGGGAGATGGCAGGTGTACCTGTTCTCTTTGATTGGGGATACTTTACAGAAAAAACCAACTCCTTTCCGCAGGTTGTATTGGATCGTATTTTTGAGCGCTCTGCTTATGATAAGAGCTTAGGTAACTGTCATGCTTCAGGTACTGATATTCTTCAACAGTTAGGTGATGAGCATATCCAAACAGGCTTACCTATTTTTTATACTTCAAGCGATTCAGTATTTCAGGTTGCATGCCATGAAGATCACTTTGGTTTAGAGAATTTATATACCTTGTGTGAGATTGTGCGCCAAGAGCTTGAACCTTACAACATTGGTCGAGTCATCGCTAGGCCCTTTGTAGGTTCAAAAGAAACAGGTTTTGAGCGAACAGGTAACCGTCGTGATTATGCTGTATTGCCTCCTGAAGTAACGGTCTTAGATAAACTCAAAGAGTCAGGTGGTCATGTTGTAAGTATTGGTAAAATTTCTGATATTTATGCCGGCTCAGGTATCACTAAGCAAGTGAAGGCTACAGGTTTAGAAGAACTCTTTAATAAAACGCTAGATGAATTAGAATGTGCATCCGATCGTACTCTTGTGTTCACTAATTTTGTTGACTTTGACTCTCATTATGGGCATCGTCGAGATGTGATAGGCTATGGTCAGGCATTAGAATATTTTGACAGACGCCTACCTGAGTTACTCTCACGTTTGCAAGAAGATGATTTATTATTGATTACAGCTGATCATGGTTGTGATCCAACTTGGAAAGGTACAGATCATACTCGTGAGTATGTGCCTGTTTTAGCTTTAGGAGCAGGTCTTAAGTCAGGCTCAATAGGAAAGAGAGAAACATTTGCTGATATGGGGCAAACCATTTCAGATTATTTTAACTTAGAGGCCATGAATTATGGCCAATCATTTTTATTTAAATAAGAGGTTATGTATGCCTACTCCACATATTAATGCTGAACAAGGCGCATTTGCTGAAACGTTACTTTTCCCCGGTGATCCACTACGAGCTAAGTACATTGCTGAAACCTACCTAGACGAGGCGGTTCAAGTCAATGATGTGCGTAACATGTTCGGTTATACAGGATACTATAAAGGTAAGCGTATCTCAGTTATGGGACATGGTATGGGTATTCCATCTTGTTCTATTTATGCAAAAGAATTGATCACTGAGTATGGCGTTAAAAACTTGATCCGTATCGGTACCTGTGGCGCAATTCGTACCGACATTAAAGTGCGTGATATTATTATTGCTATGGGTGCTTGCACTGACTCAAAAGTAAACCAAACACGTTATAAGGGCTATGACTTTGCTGCGACAGCTGATTATGATTTGTTATCTACAGTTGTTGATACAGCAAAAGAGCGTCAGGTGAATGTCCGCGTGGGTAATGTTCATACAGCAGATTTATTTTATTCACCTGAAAGCGATATGTTCGATGTTATGGAAAGTATGGGTGTGTTAGCTGTGGAGATGGAAGCTGCAGGTCTATACGGTGTTGCTGCTGAATATGGTGCTAGAGCGCTTTCTGTGATTACGGTTTCTGATCACATTAGAACGGGAGAGCAAACCAGCTCAGATGAACGTCAAACGACTTTTAATGAGATGCTAGAAATGACTTTAGAAGCGGCCATAAAGTTGTAAGCAGGACATAAAAAAGCCAGCGAAAGCTGGCTTTTTTATGTGTTATCATTTTTTCTTTATTATTTTGTTGATATAAATTTGTGGGGATTTTTTGCGCTGGTTCGATAGTCACTGTCATATAGATGATGATTTTTATCAAGATCATAGACATGAGATAATACAGGAGTGTCAATCTCAAGGTCTGCAACGCATGCTTGTTGCGGGTACAGCACCTCAGTACTTTGTGAAGCAAGTAGCTCTATGCGAGCAGTTTAACCTTGATTTTGCATTGGGCATACACCCTTGGTTTATTGACTCTGATGCGCCTGAAATGCTTGAACAACTTGAACAAGCAATCGAGAAGTTTAAACCTCAAGCAATAGGGGAGTGTGGTCTAGATAAAATAAAAGGAGCCTCGTTTGATATGCAGAAAGACGTATTTAGAGCGCAGCTTAAATTATCTCAAAAGTATAATTTACCTGTTGTAATTCATAGCGTTAAAGCACACAAATGGGTTATTGAGCAACTGCAATCCATTTCTTTAAATAGAAAAGGTGTGATTCATGGTTTCTATGGCTCAAAAGAACAGGCGCATACTTTTGTGAATTTAGGCTTCAAGTTAGGCATCGGTCCTTTCCTTTGTCGAGCCACGGCGCATAAACTTCACGATGTTGTTAAACATATACCATTAGAGAATCTTATTTTAGAGAGTGATAGTCCTTTCGGTCAAATGAATCGGAAAGGTATTATGCAACCGACCTCGCCTTTGTCTATTATTGAGGTGGCAAAAAAGATAGCTGAGTTAAGAGACATAACAGTGAAACAGGTTGCAGAGGTTACATTTGAATCGACACTTGACTTATTCTCATGATGATAATGCAGGCAAAATAATGTGATTTTTATTTGCATGCAGAAAACGATGGTGATATAAACTTCCTCGCTTATTTTATTGACTCATAATAGAAGTGTTAAGCAAAAAATTTAACAATTAAGTTTAAGGTACATTGAATGAATTTTATTGGATTAGTTGGGATATTTTTATTACTGACCACAGCGGTATTGCTTTCCAAGGATAGAAAAGCCATTAATCTGAAAACGGTCGGTGGTGCATTTTTTTTACAAATTGGTTTTGCCTTTTTAGTTTTATATGTTCCAACAGGACAGAGAGCGCTAAAGAGTTTTTCGGACGGTGTATCTTCTGTTATTGATTATGCAAATAATGGTGTTCAATTTATTTTTGGTGATTTGGCTGATTTTAAACTTGGATTTATCTTTGCTATTCACGTGTTGCCTGTCATTATTTTCTTTTCTTCTTTTATTGCTGTGCTTTATCATTTGGGTGTGATGCAGATCATCATCAAAATGATAGGTGGTAGTTTACGAAAAGTTCTGCATACGAGTAAAACAGAATCACTATCGGCAACTGCCAATATTTTTGTTGGACACACTGAAGCGCCTCTTGTTATACGTCCTTATCTGGCAACTATGACAGATTCAGAATTGTTTGCGGTGATGACAGGTGGATTAGCGTCTATTGCGGGTACCGTTTTAGCAGGTTATGCTCAGATGGGTGTGCAAATTGATATACTCGTTGCAGCTTCATTTATGTCCGCACCAGGCGGATTGTTGATGGCTAAGCTTATGCATCCAGAAACTGAAACTATAGAGAGTAATGTCGAAGATGTAAATGAGCTTAAAACTGCTGTCAATGTAGTGGAGGCTGCAGCTTCTGGTGCTTCTTCAGGTATGCAGCTTGCTTTGAATATTGGTGCGATGCTTCTTGCTTTCATAGGTTTAATTGCCTTATTAAATGGCATATTAGGCGGCTTAGGGGGCTTGTTTGGATATGAAGGTTTAAGTCTGCAGTTGATATTTGGCTGGGTGTTTGCACCTGTTGCTTATATTATAGGTATACCTTGGGATGAAGCCTTTGTTGCAGGTTCCTTGATTGGCCAGAAGATCGTTTTTAATGAGTTCATTGCTTTTCAAAGTTTAGCACCCTATATGATGGATATAGCTGAAGGTGGACAGCTGGTTGCTGAAACAGGTTTACCTATGACAGAAAAAACAAAGCTTATTCTTTGTTTTTCATTGTGTGGTTTTGCTAATATTGGTTCAGTCGCAATACTACTTGGTGGTATTGGTACTATGGCTCCTAATCGTCGTTCTGATATTGCACGTCTAGGCTTTAGAGCTGTGATTGCCGGCTCCTTATCTAATTTAATGAGTGCGACTATAGCAGGCCTTATTTTCTTAGTTTAGAATCGGCTACTACTTTTCAAAATAAAAAAATCGAAGCAGTTGCTTCGATTTTTTTTATCTGTTATTTAACTTTTGCGAAGAAGGAAATGTAATAGATAAGAGCAATGTAACTAGATGTAATCCAAACCCTATTAAACTCCAGCTTGCCATACTCAGGCCGATTATGTAAGTTGCTTCGTCAGTACAACTGCCTGTTGGCAAAAAGAACCAAGGTGCCCATTGTTCTAGAGGTAACCAGAAATCAGGAGAGAAAGAGCAAGTTGCCATCAGAGGTGGGTTGGTTTGTAAATCGAATAGTTCATAGGCTATTTGTATACCCCAAAAAGCTGAAACAATATTACCCATCATTAATATGACGACTAGAGCTTTATATTCGGCGTACAAGCTTTGCAATAAGCTGAAGAGGAATGTACACAGAAAAGCTAATCTAATATATACGCAGAGTATGCAAGGTGCCGCTTCTTGAATATATTGATAATAGAGTGCTATGCATAGAGCTGTTGCAGAGCCTAATGCTAACCCTCCCCATAAAGTACGATTCAAAGGAAAAGGCAAAAAGTGTTTGAACATGTTTTAATCTCTTAATGATTTCAAGACTCAAGATTATTGCAGCTTTAGTTTATGAAAACAACACGCAATAGTAGAGTGCGTGTTGTTTAAGGTGTGTAGGAGCACTACATATAGTGATGTTTATTTGTTTTTGAATAGAGAGTAAGTTGTATTAGTTGTTTGGTATTCAGATGTATGATGTGTTATCCACTCATATTCATAGAGTATATCTGTCATATCGGTTAAGAATCCGCTACTAATAAGTAGCATACCAGATAAAGTGAGTGCGATAGTATAAGGAAATGCCAGCAAAACCATACGTCCATAAGATAAACGAATTAGAGGCGCCAGAGCCGAGGTTAATAGAAATAGAAATGCAGCTTGGCCGTTAGGTGTTGCAACAGAGGGTAAGTTTGTTCCTGTATTAATTGCTACTGCAAGCATATCGAAGTGATCACGAGAGATCTGGTTACGCATGAGTGCTGCATGTGCTTCATTGATATATACGGTACCAACGAAGACATTGTCACTCATCATAGATAAGATACCATTGGCTATATAAAAGATAAGCAGTTGAAAGTTGCCTTCAAAGCCTAGCGCCCAATTAAAGACAGGATCAAATAAGTCTTGATTAATGATCACACCAACAATCACGAAAAATACTGCTAGTAGTGCGGTAAAGGGTAGAGCTTCTTCAAATGCTTTACCTAAATCATGTTCTTTAATTACACCGTTAAACGATGTTGCAAGCACGATAATGGAAAGCCCAATGAGTCCAACAGGCGCTGCATGAGTAGCTAATGCTACAACTAACCATAGTCCAATCATAGCTTCAACAACTAAACGCACTTTTTCTTTGACTGTTCTACGAGCATCTTGTTCTTTAACATAGGTGTTGAGCACCTTGCTTACAGATTCTGGCATTTGTACGCCATAGTCAAAAAAGCCAATTTTTTCGAGTAGATAACAAGTGAAAAGGCCTACAAAAAATACAGGAAATGTGATGGGAGACATACGTATAGCAAACTCTACAAAATTCCATTCTGCACTTGAAGCAATAATCAAGTTCTGTGGCTCGCCGACCATAGTACAGACACCACCTAATGCTGTACCTACACCAGCATGCATGACTAAGCCACGTAAGAAAGCACGAAATTGTTTTAAATCTTTTTTATTGAGCTCTGTATACTTGTCATGATTATGATCATGTTCTTCATCAGACCACTTTTTACCTGATGAAACGCGGTGATAAATGCCATAAAAACCAAGTGCAACAGTAATGATGACAGCAATAACAGTCAGAGCATCTAGGAAAGCGGAGAGAAATGCAGAAGCACTACAAAACATCAAAGATAAAGCTACTTTAGATTTGATGTTGGTCAACATTTTAGAGAAGGTATACAGCAGAATACGTTTCATGAAGAAGATACCAGCAACCATGAAAATCAGTAAGAGTATCACTTCAAGGTTGACCTCAATTTCATGATAAACTTGCTTAGGTGAGGTCATACCGATGAGTACTGCTTCTAAAGCTAATAATCCTCCTGATTGCAGAGGATAGCATTCGAGTGCCATAGCAAGGGTAAAAATAAATTCGATAACAAGAAACCATCCCGCAATAAAGGGATCTATTACGAATAAGATCGGATTAACGACCAGAAATGTGAGTATGGTATATTTATACCAGTTCTGCGAAGAACCCAGAAAGTTACTAAAAAAAGCTTGTGATGGTGTTGACGGCATAAAAAACAATTCCTTGGGCAAAACATATAAGTGTCGATCATTACATTAAAATGTTAAACCATCAATACTATAAGTCAAATTATAGCTATAAAATGGCAGCTCATGCCTTTTCGTATAGTTTTTTATTTTTTAATTACTAAAATAGAAGAAACGGGTAAAAAAAAGCTGGGATGTATCCCAGCTTTCTTAATAAGGTATTTAGAAGGTCTCTTCTTCTTCGAAAACACCGCAGAATCTATAGCCTTCACCATGAATGGTCGCAATAATCTCTGGCGTTTCAGGAAAGCTCTCAAAATGCTTACGAATGCGGCGAATGGTGACATCGACAGTACGGTCATGTTCTTTGAGATCACGTCCTGTCATCTTTGTGAGAAGCTCTGCGCGTGTTAATATACGACCGGGGTTCTCAACAAGGTGCAACATAGCTCTGAATTCTGAACGAGGTAGTCTGTGCATGACGCTTGTTGGCGTGATCAATGAACGACTATTAATATCAAGTACCCAGTTGTGGAAGCAGTACTTATCAACAGTTAATTCATTTTTCTTTTGTGGAATTTGACTTAAACGATTAAGTAGGTTACGAGCACGGATAGTCAATTCTCTAGGATGGAAAGGCTTTGTGATAAAATCATCTGCGCCATACTCCAAGCCTAAAATCTTATCGACTTCTTTATCACTACCAGTAAGAAATATAATGCCCATATGGCGGTTGTCTTTTAATTCTCTTGCTAGTAAAAGTCCGTTCTTACCCGGCAAATTGATATCCATTATGATGAGTTGAATTTCCTCTTGAGCAAGGATTTGGTGCATTTCATCACCGTCATTTGCTTCAGAAACCATATAACCTTCGGCTTCAAACAAATGTCGCAGTGTATTACGTGTTACGTTCTCGTCTTCAACGATTAAAATATGTGGGTTTTGCATGCTTATCTCTTACCTGTTTATTTCTTGAAATTTAGATATCAGTTGTTTTATATGTCAGTTTATATAATAAACATCCATATTATTTATTTCCAAATGAGTTGGTTCCATTTTACTCAATATTATATTGTTAATAAAAAGTTTAAATAAAATTAACAAAAAGTTTTTTTTATCATTCCGAATGTTTCTTGTGTATGATATTTTTTTGTTGATAAGTATTTAATAAAATTAAACATGTTATATTCAAATTGTAATAGTGATAGTTGTGATCTATATCATGTTTTTTTATTAATTTGTAGCTTTGTTTGATTTATATTGAATATTTTTATTTTGGGATTACGATGAAATCCATTATAAACTTTAGAAGTTATGCATGGACTCGAAAGATATCCATTCCCGTGAATAAGGATGTACAAAGCCTAAATATTGAGCATGCAACAGTAAGCGCTGAGCCATATTATAAGCTTCGGGTGTTGCATAAAACTTATCGCCTAATATGGGGTGACCTATGGCTTGCATGTGAACGCGTAATTGGTGTGAGCGACCTGTAACAGGTGTGAGCTTCATTAAAGTGGAAGACTCATCGTAAGACACAACTTCATAATGCGTTAAAGATGGCTTTCCCGATTCATGGTCGACCTTTTGTTTAGGTCTGTTTGGCCAATCGCAGATCAGAGGTAAATCAATTGCCCCTTTCAATGTATTGACTTTGCCATGTACTCGAGCATAGTAAATTTTTTTAGGAATGCGTTCACGGAACTGACGTTTGAGCTCGATTTCTGCTTTTTTTCGCAGCGCTATGACAAGAATACCCGAGGTCGCCATATCAAGCCGATGTACAACCTGCGCAAGTGGAAATTCCTGTAAAACACGCGTGTAGAGTGAATCTGAATGTGCTTCAAGACGACCTGGTACAGAAAGTAGGCCGCTTGGTTTATTCAGAACGATAATATCTTTATCTTGATATAATATGTCAATCCATGGTTCTGTTGGTGGTTGATAAATAAAGTCAGACATTGAAATTAATACTACTTAGAGTCATCATTTTTAGGTACGAAACCTTCAACATGAATATCTATATTGTGAAAGAGAAAGTCGACCATATTTTTTTCGAGTAACTGACGGTGTTCAGAGTTCATCATATTGAGTTTATGTTCATTAATGAGCATGGTCTGCTTACTTTGCCATTGAGCCCAAGCTTCTTTACTGATGTGATCGTAAATTTTTTTACCTAGGTCACCAGGATAAATCTGGAAATCTAGACCTTCTGCTTCTTTATTAAGTTTTTGGCAAAATATCATACGCATGTTTTATTTTCCTATTGCATCATCTTATGAAGTTATTGAGTTATATTTATATCAGAATTCACTCTAATATACTATTATTTTGGGTATTAATTTTACTTTAAGATAAAAATTTTAAACTTTTACTCATTAATTTGTATATAGGAGCAGGTAAACCCAGCTTTTTGATTTCTGTAGGCGTAAACCATTGACCACGAGTTAATTCTATATTCTGAGGGTAAATAAGATAAGCATGAAGTTGATAATGCGTAAACTTATGGTCAAATGCATGCTCAGGCGTACCATATTGTTCGATGAGATCTTCGTTAATTTGCGGTAAACACCATAAGCTCCCCCAAATACCTTGCTGTGGCCTTTTTTCTAGAAAGAGTTTATTTTCTTTTACTGTCCATAAGAAGTAACCCTTCTTTTCAGGCAACACTTTTTTTGGTTTTTTTGTCGGTAAATCAGCTTGTTTGTTATGTTGGTAAGCATAGCAGCTTGATTTTAATGGGCAGTTGTCACACTGAATTTTTTTAGGAGCACAGATCTGTGAGCCTAAGTCGAGTAGTGCCTGAGCAAACTGTCTATTGTTTTGTGTCGGAGTATAACGCTCTGCCAAATCCCATAGCTGTTGATCAACTTGTCTCGTTGTGGGAACACCTTCTATTCCAAAATAACGACAGAAGAGTCTTCTCACATTGCCATCGACGATAGGTCCGTATTGGTTATAGGCAAAGGAAAGCAAAGCTCCAGCTGTATAGCGTCCGACTCCAGGTATACTTTGTAAAGCTTGTAAGCATTGAGGGAGTTCGCCTTTGTGGTGGGTCATAATATATTGAGCAGCTTGATGAATACGACGCGCTCTTTGGTAATAACCTAGACCTTGCCAAAGATGCATCACATCATCGAGATGTGCTTGTGCCAAAGAAGAGAGCGTGGGGAACTGATTCATCCAGCGCTCGAAATATCCAATTACCGTGGTCACTTGTGTTTGTTGTAGCATCATTTCAGAAATGAATACTTTATAAGCTGTAGGAGAGATCTGCCAAGGTAGATCGTGGCGTCCATACTGCTTTTGCCAAGTGCATAGGATTTGGCTGAAAGATGACGGAGTTAAAGAATGAGACATAGACTACGAGATATTAAGAGTACAAAAAGGTTACTTTAACATAAGTTAAACTAAGAGGAGGACTCAATTATGCTTTTCTATGCCTCAAGCTTTTTGTGAAAAATCCTGTATTCTCATGATTTTATCTGTATTTGTGAATTAAAAACTTGAGATTTAGCCTCAAATTGAGATAATGACGGGTTGTTTTATTATTAATTTAATCGGAAAACGTATGTCTGAAGTGATGTCAGGTGAATATACAGCTGATGGTAAATATTTACGTAAAGTAAAAAGTTTTGTCTTAAGAGAAGGGCGTTTAACCAAAGGTCAAGAAGCTGCAATGGAGCAGTATTGGTCTGTTTATGGTTTAGATTTTACCCCAGAAAAAATAGATTTAGCGCAAGTATTTCAAAATCAAGCGCCTGTTTTTTTAGAAATTGGCTTTGGTATGGGTCATTCTTTAGTAGAGATGGCTAAAGCAGCACCTGAAAAAAACTTTATAGGAATTGAAGTACATAAACCTGGTGTCGGAGCTTGTATCCAAGCCGCCGCTCAAGCAGAGCTCAAGAATCTTAAGGTCATTCATTATGATGCTGTTGAAGTCCTTGAGTGTATGATTGAGGAAGCTTCACTAGACTGTATTCAACTCTTCTTTGCTGATCCTTGGCATAAGAAAAAGCACCATAAACGACGCATCGTTCAGATCGATTTTGTAACACGTGTCGCTCACAAACTCAAACAGGGCGGTCTGTTTCATATGGCCACAGACTGGGAAAATTATGCTGAGCATATGCTCGAAATTATGTCTCAGGTTGACTTGTTTGTAAATCAATCACCTACGGATGATTTCATTCCCCGACCAGCCCATAGACCTTTAACGAAGTTTGAACAAAGAGGTCAACGCTTAGGGCATGGAGTTTGGGATTTACTGTACTCGCGTAAAGACTAGTTGAAGGTTTGAGGAGCTGAATAAATGTTCCTCATATCTACAATTTGCGCTATAGTTAACGATAATTAGAAGTGGTGATTAATTATGCCTAGTCTTGATTTATTAAAACAGGTTTTAGATGACGCAAAGCCTTTTTTGGGCAAAGGAAAAGTGGCGGATTATATTCCTGCTCTGGCTCAAGTTTCAGGAAAAAAGCTGGGTATTGCCGTATGTGATATTAAAGGCCAAGTTATGGGAGCAGGTGATTACCAAGAGCCTTTCTCCATTCAGAGTATTTCTAAAGTATTGAGCCTAACTTTTGCTTTAGGTGCTTCTGCTGATCCTGATAAGGAAGTGTGGACACGTGTGGGTAAAAACCAATCGGGAGATAGCTTTAATTCTCTTGCTCAAGTTGAATTTGAACATGGTATTCCGCGTAACCCTTTTATTAATGCAGGCGCTTTAGTTGTTTGCGATATTCTGACTTCTAAGCTCGATAATCCTAAGCAAGAGATGTTAGATATCGTAAGAGAGCTCTGTAATAATGACCAGATCAATTATGATTCTATTGTGGCTAAATCAGAGATGGATCATTCTTCGAGAAATGCATCGATTGCTTATTTAATGAAGTCATTTGGTAACTTTCATAACGATGTACAAGAGGTACTCACCAATTACTTTAATTACTGTGCTTTAAAAATGAACTGTGTTGATTTAGCCAAAGCCTTTATTTACTTGGCTAATGGTGGTTTAAGCCTTAACGGTCGTATTGTCACCAATCCTTTGAGAACCCGTCGAATTAACTCTCTTCTTGCTACATCAGGTTTATATGATGGCGCGGGCGAATTTGCTTTTCGTGTAGGGATGCCCGGTAAGAGTGGCGTGGGAGGCGGTATTATTGCTGTTGTTCCTAATGAAATGGTGATTTGTGTGTGGTCACCAGAACTCGATAGCTTTGGCAACTCTCTTGCGGGTATGATTGCTTTAGAAGAGTTTTCGCGCCAGTTAGATTATTCTATTTACTAACTTTCTTTATTGACTTGGGCACCTACATGAGGTGTCCAAGTAGTTCGTTAATAAACAAAGATCCTTGTTCAGTGAGATACCAATGCGTGCTATCTTCTTGGAGTAGTTTCTTGTTGATCGCAGGAAGCAGCTTTTTTTGTATGTGCTCTCGGTGAATACCTGTACGCGCTTCAAACTCTGCTTTAGGAATAGGCTCGTACAGTCGTGCTCGATTCATAAAATATTCAAGAGCTAAATCATCTTGAGCAATGTGACGTTGCTCTGTGGTGCGTTGCAGACTTGCTAAGTAACCTTGAGGGTGCTTGATTTTGGTTGTGCGTAGAATGAGTTGTTCGCCGGGAACTGTTATTTTTCCATGTGCACCACATCCTATACCTAAATAATCACCAAAACGCCAATAGTTCAGATTATGCTGACAAGGTGTTTGCTGTTTTGAATAACCTGATATTTCATATTGCTGATAGCCAGACTCGGCTAATTTCTTGCGCCCTTCTATAAAAATATGCCAAAGTTGTTCGTCTTCAGGTAGTACAGGTGGCTGACTATAAAAAAGTGTATTGGGTTCAATGGTGAGCTGGTACCAAGAAATATGGTTAGGCTCTAATGCTATCGCCTGATCTAAATCATGCATGGCTTGTTCAAAAGATTGATCAGGTAAACCATGCATTAAATCCACATTTAACCCAGAAAAGCCCGCTGTTTTAGCGCGTTGAATGGCTACAATCGCTTCTTGGTGATCATGAATGCGCCCCAGCTTATCTAAATGTGTTGAAGAAAAGCTTTGGACGCCGATGGAAAGACGCGTGATACCTGCGTCTCGATAGGCTGCAAAACTATCATACTCTAAGGTGCCAGGATTGGCTTCCATGGTAATTTCAGCAGAGGGTGAGATAGGAATAATGCTGTGAATGCGTTCTAGTAGATAAGCAAAGCTCGATGCGCTAAATAAAGAAGGTGTACCACCGCCGATAAAAATAGTACTGATCTCTCGGCCTTGTGCTTTTGCTTTATCGGCAGATAAATCTTCGATGAGTGCCTCAATATACTGTGCTTCCGGTAGATCTTGTTTTTTTTGATGCGAGTTGAAATCGCAATAGGGGCATTTTTTCACACACCAAGGAATATGTATATAAAGGCTTAATGGAGGTAGCTGTAACATATTAATCGATAATCTTTGCGTCTTGCATCAAGTGAATGAGCTTTTTCAAGGCTAAAGCACGATGACTGATTTGGTTCTTGATGTCGGGTAAAAGTTCGGCGGCAGAGCATTGATGGCTTGGCACATAGAATATAGGATCGTAACCATGGCCATGCTCACCTGTGAGTTGGTGGGCAATTTGTCCTTCCCAGCTTGCTTGGGCAATAAGAGGCGAGGGATCTAAATGATGACGCATATACACAAGCACACATTGAAATCGAGCTGTACGCTCTGCATCGGGTACATGCTTGAGCTCTTGTAAAACGCCTTGCATGCGTTCTTCTGGCGTTGCGTTTGGGCTGATATAACGCGCGGAATAAATACCAGGCTGGCCTTGCATCGCATCTATTTCGAGCCCTGAATCATCAGCAATAGCAGGCTTTTGTGTGATCTGTGCTGCATGACGTGCCTTGATAATTGCGTTTTCAACAAAAGTTGTTCCTGTTTCAGCGACTTCAGAAACATGAAAGTTTTTTTGAGGCACGATAGACAGGCAGGTGTGCGCAAATAAATGATGAAACTCGTTTAATTTACCTTCATTATTGCTCGCGAGAACGACTTGGTTCATGGAATCCTCTTTGATGTGGTATTCAGTCGATAGAGTCTTGTATCATAACGGAAATACGCGTAAAAAGATAATATAAAAAGAGAGAAGTGTTGCGTATTGAGAGATAAATGATGGTCTATATCTTTACAGGGTATACTAAAGTGAAATGAGGTTCGTGAGTGAATAGCTCTATAGCATGCACTACTTCAGTTTCATATTGATGGTTGTATTTTTTTTACATGCCGCACAGAATGAAATGTGGAGCTAGCCTTGTTAATTTAATCTTTAGAGTGCTGATTCAGAGTTAGTGGTGATAAAAGGTTTTATCGAATTTAAACTCGGTATCGAGTTTGTTCTGCGACTTAATCTGCACATGAAAAGTGAGCATCTCTTCGTGTTCATGTGAAAATTGTGCGATGTAATAAATGGCACCGCCACCTCTTAACTCTTTAAATTTTAATGGCTTTTTATGCTTAATGAGGTTGGTTGCATAACCTGTGATTTTGGCATGAATTGGAGGATGACTTCTTTGACTGGTATCTAATATACTGATATTGATGATGCCTGTGTATTGCCCGCGATCAATCTTATAATTTTGGGCTACTTCCTGACTCAGAAAAGTACTTTTGAGTGCCATATAGTGAATCTCAAAGTTACCTACTTGCTTTTTTTGTTCAGCATATCCAAAAAGGCTAAGACAGCTCATGCTTAACAATAACCATAATTTTATTTTAAGCATGCTTTCTCCTAAGCAATAAGACTTTGATTCATTTAAGTTTAGCATAGGTGCTTCTATACCGATGTGTTCAGGAACTGGTGTAGAGCATCTCGTTAAATCTGAATCATCTTGTATTCAAGTATGAGGAGCATGAGCGCAGAAGCGAAAAAAGCCACATTGTGGCTTTTTTGGGGGGGTGAGGTAGATCAAACTCGAAGAAGCAGAGTTAAGCGCGGTACCATAGACTACCTAAGTAGTTTATGTTGAGCAGTTGGCCTATAGAGTTGAGTAGGTCAGGGATTAGCAAATTTATAAAATTAAGTAAAACAATTAAAATCATAGGCGAGAGATCTAAGCCTCCTAAAGAAGGTAGGCGGCTGCGAATAGGCTCCATGAAAGGCTCTGTGAGCTGCGCTAATACCATTTCAAATGCATTGTATCCTTGGCTAACCCAACTTAAAACAGCGCGAATGATCAGCATCCAAAAGAGCAGTGTACCGAGCTCTTTCATACAGCTGAGCACAGCAAGAAACAGTGTTATAGCAAGATTAATGGGTTGTCCTTGAAGTGCAATGAGTAAACACCATTTAGATAAGCTCACACCAATAGCTAAAACAATGCCTGCTGTATCTAAACGTCCCATACTGGGTACAGCACGGCGAAGCGGTGCCAAAACGGGTTGCGTTGCTTTGACGGTAAATTGACTCAGTGGGTTGTAAAAGTCTGCTCCAGCTGCTTGGAGCCAAATACGCAGTAACACCAAAATTAAATAAAAATCGATTAATAAGGTAATCAGATAACTGATGGCATTCATAAATAAAACTCCGATGTTATAGAGGCGAACTATGCGATTTGGCTGGACGTTCTCCAAAGAGCGCTCTGCCGACTCTGACCATAGTGCTACCTTGAATAATAGCTTCTTCTAAATCGTGACTCATTCCCATAGACAAAGTGTCTAGCTCAGGAAATTGTTGACACAATTGCACAAAGGCTTGTTGTATTTTACCAAATTTTTCAAGAGATGACTCTTTATTTTTTTCAGGTTTAGGGATACACATGATACCTCGTAGCTTAAGCCGAGGTAAGGTTTGTAACCTGGTCATCAATTCGGCTGCTGCTTCCGGTGCAATACCTGCCTTTTGTGGTTCGTGATCAAAGTTGATTTGTACGCAGATATTTAAATCGGGCAAATGCTCAGGTCTTTGTTGACTTAACCTTTGTGCTATTTTAAAACGATCGATACTATGTATCCAGCTCGCATGTTGCGCAATGGCCTGTGTTTTATTAGATTGAAGTGCGCCGATGTAATGCCAAGTGATATCGAGATCTGCTAATTGAGTTGCTTTTTCCGTAAACTCTTTGACATAGTTCTCACCAAAATCTCTTTGATTTGCTTGATAAAGCTCTTTTATAGCAGCTGCAGGGTGCGCTTTACTCACCGCAAGTAAAGTGACATCATGTGTGTAGAGAGATTGTTTTTGTGCAGCTTGGATACATTGCTGAATGTGTTGCAGTTGATCAGTGATGTTTGATTTCATTTTAATAGGATCTACGGTAGATAATGGATATACAAAGCCTTTTGAAATTGAGTGTACAGCAAAATGCTTCAGATTTACATGTGAGTGTTGGGATGCAACCAGCCATGCGTATTGATGGTGAAATTCACTTCCTCGATCAAGAGCGCATCACAGCACCGCAAATACTCGCTTTTTTAGACGATATTATAGATCAAGCCATGCAAAATCAATTGCGCCAAGGCGTAGCGATTGATGTAATGTATCATTTAAAATCGGTAGGGCGATTTCGTTGTAATATTTATCAGCACTGCGATGGGTTATCTATTGCTTGTCGGGTCATGCCTGCTTACATTGCCTCGTTAGCTGCATTGGGTGCATCAGATAAAATGCTTGAACTGATGCAACTTAAACAAGGTCTCATTTTGGTAACAGGTGCAACAGGAAGTGGAAAAACCACAACGCTGGCTGCAATGATTGATCAAATTAACACGCAACGTGCTTGCCACATCATCACGATTGAAGATCCGATTGAAGTACAGCATACCAATAAAAAATCGCTTATCCATCAAAGGCAGGTTCAGCGTGACGTAGAGAGTTTTGATAGTGCGCTGCATAGCGCGCTCAGGCAAGATCCTGATGTGTTGCTGGTGGGAGAACTACGTGATTTGAGCACCATTAAACTTGCCTTAACGGCGGCAGAAACAGGTCACCTTGTTTTGGCTACATTACACACGCGCTCAGCTGTACAGAGTGTGCATAGAATCATGGATGTTTTTCAAGGTACAGAAAGAGCCAGTATTCGCAGTCTTTTAGCTGAGTCATTGAAAGCGGTTATTTCACAACAGCTGATCAAAAAGCAGCAAGGTGGGCGCGTTGCTGCTTTCGAAGTACTGTATGTGACGACAGCTATACGCCATTTGATCCGAGAAGATAATTTGGCGCAGATGTATTCGGCTATGCAAACAGGTCGTCATCAAGGTATGCAAACAATGGAGCAAGCCTTGATGCTTTTAAGGCAACAACATCAACTTGTAGATACCGTTGAGAGAGAGCATGCTGGTACTGTATTACCTTATGCTGAATTGGCGAAATAGCTTTCTAAAATGATGACCGCTGCCATGGCATCGATCTGTTCTTTTTGCAACGAGCTATATCCACCAGACTCATATAATCTGGACTTAGCGTCAGCAGTGCTCAGACGTTCATCTTGCAGTGCAATGGGCAATCCAAATCGACCATGCAATCGATTGGCAAACTTTTTGGCTTGTTGCGTCACTTGCTGGTCTGAACCATCCATATTTAAAGGTAACCCTATGACTAACAGTTTAGGCTTCCATTCTTGCAATAGTTTTTCAATTTCAGCCCAATTTGGAATACCATCTTGAGCACGAATACAGGTGAGGGGGGATGCACTTTGGGTTACATCTTGACCTACAGCGATACCAATACTTTTTGTACCAAAGTCAAATGCGAAAATACAGCTCATGTTATGCGTGGCCTATATCACTAGATAATTTTACGGGGTTAAATCCTATACGTTTTGTAGCTTCTTGCCAACGATCTTTTAGAGGAATATCAAACAATAACTCATGATCTGCTGGTGAAGTGAGCCAAGTATTGGCTGCAATTTCTTGTTCTAGTTGTTGAGGAGCCCAACCAGAATAGCCCAAAGTAATCAGATATTGCTGTGGTGACTTATAACTACCTAAAGCCTGTAGCACATCGTGAGATGTGGTCATGCTCAAATTTGGAGCGACCACTTGTGTTTCCGTCCAAGTCATTTCATTGGTTGTATGCAATACGAAACCTCTTTCTGTCATCACAGGTCCACCCACCAAGACATCCTGATTGTGTACTTCTGATTTTGTATAGGGTTCAGATGAATCCATTTTGGACAAAAGAAAGTTGATATCAAAACCTATAGGTTGGTTGATCATCAAACCCATTGCCCCTTGCGCATTATGGTTGCAAAGGTAAATGACTGCTTTTTCGAAGAAGCTATGATTTAAAGCGGGCATAGCAATGAGTAAATGATGTTGTAACGATTGCATCTTTTAATCCTTATGATTAACCGCCAGCCAACTTGACTGAAAAGCCTTTTTTTTCGAGGAGTATTTTCACTTTTTCTCGGTCTTGCGTTTGTAATTCAATACAAAAATCTACAACGGTACCGCCACAACCACACTTCTTTTTTAGTTCAGAACACAACTTTTTAAGTGCATCTTGCTTAAGTGCTAATCCATCAATAATTGATACGCCTTTACCTTTTCTCCCTTTGGTCTGTCTGGTAATGCGTACAATACCATCGCCTTGAGGAGGACTGGCTTCAGGTTGTTCAGAATCAAGGGTTGTGTCTTTATCTGTGCTATAGACAAGGCGTATATCTTTAGGTAAATCCATCGTGTTGGTACATCAAAAGGTGGACAATGTTCATAGTGTAACAAAATTAAAGTATATACCCTAATCAGAAGATAAGCGCTTAAAAAACGATAAGCAATCTATTTGATAAGACGAAGTCGAGTAACCTTGAAATCAATTCTTTATATAGAGTAAAAATATACTGCATATTCTGTGTTATTTTGCATTTTAAAATGATTTGAGCTGCGAGTGCATACATGATTATTCTAGATAAAGTAGAGTAAATGTATTTTGTAAAGTTTTTAACCTTATTTTTTTAATTAGAAAAGGCTATGCGACATTGAAATACGTATATAAAGAACATACACAGCGTAGGATTTATTTTTTCGATAAAGGTGATTATGAAAGTTAATCAAACGTCGCATTCTATGTCTATGCAATACAGCATGAGTAGGGCTAAAAATAAGACGGAAGATGCGCATAATAAGCTCAGTAGCGGCTTTAAAATCAATAGTGCTAAAGATGATGCAGCGGGACTGTCTTTGTCGATTCAGCTTATGATGAGACAACAAAACGCGCATGCACAAGTAAGGTATGCACAAGATGGCATTTCGATGGCACAGATAGCAGAGTCAACGATGAAAGGTAGCATGGATATGATGCTGGATATGCGCGATTTGGCGTTGCAATCAGCGAATGGTAGCTACAGTGATGATCAAAGGCAGATGCTTGATCAAGAGTTTAGTGCTCTGCAATCAGAAATCACAAGACAATGGAGTCAAACTTCAACAAACCCCAATGCACTCATGGAGTCGGGTCATTTATCAGCTTTATATCCTAGCGATAAAGACATGCAACAGTTGCGTCAGCCTATAGATGATGCGATGCGCGACTTACCAGCACAAGATATCTCGACGCAAGATCATGCTCAAAAGTCGATAGAAGTGATTGATCAGGCCATGAGAGACCTTTCTTCTGCTCAAGCGCAGTTGGGTGCCTCACAAAATGTAATGCAACATCGTATGAACTCAGAAGAGCTGGCTGAAATTCATTTAGCCGAATCTCAGAGCCGTATTCGCGATACAGAATTTGGGGAAGAACTGATCCAGTCAACGATTAATTCAACCAAAACGAACATAAGTGTTGCGCTACAAGCTCAAGCTAATGCTAGTGAAAAAGAAGTATTACGTTTAATAAAATGATCTAATAATAACTATTTTGTAATTATTAGATCATAACAATCTGATGCTTTTGTTTTTTAAAAGATTATTTGTGTAGCTTAAATCGGTGTCAAAAACCATATAAATCGGTGTTTTCCTTCCTTTTAGACTAAAAAAGTCTTTTTATTTCTGTCTTTAGCTGAAATTAACACTTTAATCATCAAATGCGATAAATATTTCTTTATATTAGAATCAAGTCTGGTTAAGATAACGTATCTTTATTCATTTATATGATTTTTTTATGGAACTTTTCATCAGTTTATTAGGTATTATATTCTTAATGGGTTTGGCTTACCTTGTCTCTGAGCAGCGTCAGTCAATATCTTCTCGTGTTGTCCTGAGTGCATTAGCATTACAAATTGGCTTTGGTGTCTTCGTGCTTTATGTTCCTTTAGGTCAGGCTATGCTTTCAAGCACTTCTGATGTTGTCATGTCTACTATAAGTTATGGTCAAAAAGGCTTGAGCTTTTTATTTGGTGACCTAGCTGAATTTAAATTTGGTTTTATTTTTGCTATCAATGTGTTAGCTATGGTGATCTTTGTGAGCGCTCTGATTGCGGTCTTATATCATCTGAAAGTGATGAACATGCTCGTTACTTACTTAGGTGGCTTTGTATCTAAGATCATTGGCACAAGTCGAACAGAGTCTTTATCTGCAACGGCTAATATTTTTGTGGGCCCCGTTGAAGCACCGATTATGATTCGTCCTTTCGTTGCAAGTATGACACGTTCTGAGATGTTTGCTGTGATGACAGGTGGCTTGGCCTCTGTCGCTGGTGGAACCATGATTGGCTACATCCAACTAGGCGTTGATGTGAAGTATCTCTTAACCGCTGCTTTTATGACTGCTCCAGCAGGAATTGTTTTCGCTAAAATCATTTTTCCAGAAGTTGATACGCCTCAGCGAAACACATCAAAAGTTATCAAAGAAAATCAAACAGAAGCAGCGGGTATCTTTGATGCAGCATCTGTAGGTGCGTACCAAGGACTTCAGCAAGCTGTTATGATTGGTGCATCTCTTTTGGCATTTGTTGGGCTGATTGCTTTATTTAACGGTGTCTTATCCAGTGTTGGAGCTTGGTTTGGTATCGAAGGTTTAACCTTAGAGCTTATTTTGAGTTATCTTTTTTCTCCTCTTGCTTGGTTTATGGGAGTGCCTTCTCACGAAGTGTTTCAAGCTGCTTCATTTATTGGCCAAAAGCTTGCTGTGAATGAGTTTGTTGCTTATTCAAGTTTCGTAGAAGTATCGGAGCAACTCTCACCCAAAACTCAAGCTATTATCAGTATTGCTTTATGCGGCTTTGCAAATTTTTCCTCTTTAGCCTTTGTGATTGGTGGCCTTTCTGCGATGGTTCCTGAGCGTCGCCAAGAAATTGGTGCTTTAGGCGTAAAAGCTTTATTTGCAGCATTTTTAGCGAACTTAATGAGCGGTACCATTGTGGGACTACTGATTTCTCTCGATACACTGTTGAATTGAATGTAAATGTTTGATTGGAAAAAGCCAGCTTGAAAGCTGGCTTTTTTTTAGCCCTTTTTTCAGTTATCTTTAATAGTTTGGCTTCTTATACGTGCTGAGCTCACCTATGTCTCATATTTATTCAAAGATAATCGGTGCTTCTTTTATTGTTGCAGGCACTGCGATGGGCGCAGGAATGCTCGCTTTGCCTTTAGTTATGTATCCAATAGGTCTATTGTTAGGAGCTCTGCTTTTACTTCTTACTTATTGTGCTGCGACCTACAGCGCTTTACTCATCTTAGAAGTGAATCTTCAATTAGGAAAAGAGTATAATTTCTTCACATCTGTAGGCCAAGTTTTAGGAAAGGCACCTCAAATCATAACGCATGTGATGTTTTTAGGGATGCTCTACACTTTGATTGCCGCTTATCTAGCGAGTGGTTCACAGATGTTAGCATTGCATTACTCATCATTATTTGAGTATCGAGTCTCGGATGTATTCTTTGTATTTTTATTCTTAGCTTTGTTTGGTGTGTTATCGATTCTAGGAACACAGATAACCGATCGTGCTTCACGCTTTTTCTTTGTGATAAAAATTGCTATTTTTTTGTGGTTGCTTGCTTTACTTGTACCTTATATTCATTTGGATTATCAAACACTTTTACCGGCGAAGCGCATTCAAAATCAGTCTTGGCTGTATACTGTACAAGCTTTACCTGTTATTGTAACTTCTTTTGGTTTTCATGTGAGTATTCCGAGTTTAATTCGCTATTTAAACGCAGATATAAAAGGCTTAGTTCGTGTGATGGTTATAGGAGCAGCCATTCCTTTGGTTTTTTATTTAACATGGCTTTTTATGACTGTAGGTGTCATGCATCTTGATATAAACAATATATCTCATTTGGATTTAGAAGGTTGGTTCTATGCGATGTATCAGAGAGTTCACTCACCTTGGTTGAGTTTTTTATTGAGAGTTTTTTCTGATTCTGCATTGATTACCTCTTTTATTGGAGTGAGTATGGGACTTTATGATTATTGGGATCATTTAATTTCTAAAAACATTCAGCTCATGAAAATAAGAAGATATGTGATTGGAGGAGCGATTTTTATTCCCCCCTTAGCTTGGGTTGTTTTATTGACTTCTAACTTTACGGTTATCTTAAGTTTTGCAGCAATACCTTTAGTTGTATTGACTGTCTTTTTACCAATTGCTATGTTTTATAAGTTATATCGAGAAAGATACACATCGAAATTTTTGAAAATGAATGCGATGGCTCAGTTCAACCTCCTACTTTTTGGCTTGGTAGTTTGTATCGTACAACTGTACTTTGTCAGTATATGAGCATGAGGTATATGGTGCTGAGCAATCAACAGTAATGATTGTATTCTAGAAATTAAGGGTTATATATGTTTACGGATAATAATGAGCAAAAAATGCATCTGACATCAAAAATTATGATAGGCATGCTTGCCGGTGCGTTAATCGGTTTTATTTTAAGACAGGTTTTTCCAGAGAGTGTATGGGTTGAAGACTATTTGACCAATGGCTTGTTTCATATTATTGGTACAATGTTCATTGCTTGCCTTAAGATGCTTGTTGTACCTCTAGTTTTGATCTCTTTGATTTGTGGAGTGAGTTCACTTTCTGATCCTTCAAAGTTAGGGAGTGTAGGTGGTAAAACCATTGTTTTTTATTTGATGACGACAGCTATTGCGGTGACCATTGCAATTACTTTTGCAATTATGATTCACCCAGGTGATGCGACTTTGTCAGTAGAGACTTCTTTTGCTGCTAAAGAGGCACCTTCGATAGGCCAAATTTTATTGGATATGATTCCAACGAACCCTGTTAAGGCTTTATCTGAAGGTAAAATGTTACAAATTATTGTTTTTGCTATTGTTTTTGGATTTGCTATTTCGCATGTAGGAAGCCGCGGTGTACGCGTAGCTGAGTTTTTCCAAGATCTCAATGAAGTAGTTTTGCGTGTTGTAACTTTGATTATGGCGCTTGCACCTTATGGTATTTTTGGTTTGATTGCCAAGCTGGTGTTAAGTCTCGGTATGGATACTTTTGAGAGTGTGGCTAAATACTTCTTTACTGTATTGCTGGTACTTTTCATACAAGGTTTGTTGGTTTATCCTACTTTGCTTAAAGCTTTCACTGGCTTATCTCCAAGCATGTTTCTTCGCAAAATGCGAGATGTCCAACTTTTTGCTTTTTCAACATCAAGTTCTAATGCGACACTTCCTGCAACTTTCCAAACCCTTGAACATAAAATGGGGGTCGATAATAAGGTTGCTTCTTTCACGCTTCCTCTGGGTGCTACGGTCAATATGGATGGCACTGCTATCATGCAAGGTGTTGCAACGGTTTTTATTGCACAGGTTTATAACCAAGATTTGACGGTTGCAGAATATCTTAGTGTTATTCTGACAGCGACTCTGGCATCTGTGGGTACTGCAGGCGTACCTTCTGTAGGCTTGGTTACTCTGGCTATGGTTTTACAACAAGTGAATCTTCCTGTTGAGGGTATTGCACTGATTATTGGTGTTGATCGTTTACTTGATATGGTGAGAACTGCGGTGAATGTAACAGGAGATTCTGTTACGACACTTGTGGTGGCAACACATGAAAAAGAAATCGATACCAAAGTTTTTTATGATATAGATGCTGGAGAAAAAGAGTTAGATATAGAACAGTTTTCTGGTAATCAGTTGAAGTCTAAAAGTAAAAAGAAATCTTAATGTGTGAAGGGGAGCATATTGGGTGGCGTCTTCTTAGCCGATCCTCGGCACATAAAGGTTTTGCTGCGGCTGCTCCCTTCCAGGCCTGACCGGGTTCACAAAGCTTTATTGCGAGGTAACCAAGAAGACACCATTGGTTGCCTCGCATTATCTATATTTTCTATGCAGTGGTCAAGTCTATTCATATTAATCGCATGATTAATATACGATATGTTTCCTCATTTCACTGCGTTTTTAGAAATTCCATAGCATATGAGCTAAAAAGTACAAAATGAGCGTTGCAGCTATATTGACCAGTAAACCGGCTTTCATCATTTGCGACTGTTTGATATAGCCTGAGCCATAAATAATAGCATTAGGTGGTGTACCGACTGGCAACATAAAGGCGCAGTTTGCAGACACACCTATGATGGCGCAAACCATGATGACAGGTAATCCTAAAGCTTCAGCAATACTTGCAAAGATCGGAACAAGCAGGGTTGCACTTGCTGTATTGCTTGCAAATTCAGTAAGGATAATGACAAAGAAAATAACAGCAAGCATGAACAGTGCTGTACTTGAGCTGCCAAAAGCTTCTGCCATATTATGCGCTAAAAAGGCACTCGTACCTGTTTTTGCGAGAATTGTACTCAGAGTGATACCACCACCAAAAAGCACCAAAACTCCCCATTCTGTTGTCTGTTGAATTTTCTTCCAGTTTACGAGTCCAAGTGCATTGAGCAATATTGCTGATGTCAGTGCAATGATGGTATCAAACTTTTGAATACCGCCGAGGTAATTAGAGATGCTTTTACTGTTGACCCAACAGAGCGCGGTGAGGAAAAAGATGAGTAAAGTCAGCTTAGCAGAGCTACTTAGCTGCTCTTCGCTTGGTGCAACTTCATATTGTAATGATAGATCGGGTTTGAAGAACAAATAAAGACACATTAACATAGCAGGCAGCATCAAAGAGACTGTGATTAAGCCAAACTCAAGCCATTCGTTAAAAGAAATTCCCGCATGAGCTGCCGCAACAGCATTTGGAGGGCTGCCGAGTATAGTACCGATACCTCCTATATTTGCTGAATAGCCTATGCCGAGTAACACAAATACGTATGTTTTCATATGCTTTGTTTTATCTAACTGACTGAGTAGACCTAAAGCTAAAGGCAACATAATCGTTGTTGTGGCTGTATTACTAATCCACATGGATAAAGCTGCGGTTGCAAAAAATAGCAGGAAGCAAGCTGTTTTGAGCTGTCCTCTGGCTAAGTAGAGAAGCTTATGAGCAATAAGCTTATCAATACCTTGAGTGTGAATGGCAGCAGCTAAGACAAAGCCACCAAAAAAAAGATAAATAGTTGGGTGAGAAAAGCCAGACAGTGCTTGCTTTGTATCCAGAAGACCTAAAAAGATCGCGACAATAGGAATGAGCAATGCCGTGATACTAATATGAATCGTCTCTGTTAGCCAAAGTAATGCTGCACACGTGAGCAATGCCAGGCCCTGATTGATTTGAGGTTCAAATGGAAGAAAGTTGAGCATCAAATAAAACAAACAGGCTGTGCCTGCTAATGATGTAAATTTAATGATGTCTTTGCTGTGGGGTTTTCTATCTTGGTCTACGACTTGTTGTTCTACTACTTGTTCCATAATTTTAATTTTTGATATGTAAAAGTGTCGGATATTTTGTTCCTATTTGAAGATAAAAACAAGAGTAAATTTGACTTATTTAGCATATTTTATGGATATTTCCATATGAACCTCAGTTGTTAGAGTCTGTTGGCAAGGTATTCAATAAAAGGAGAACTATTTTGCCTACTACACCTATTTGTTCTATAGTTTTAATGAGAGGTTTAAATATGCGGATAATTTTATTTTAGAGTCGTAACCTATGTTTAAGAAAAATTCTCCTCAGCTCACTTTTATTGCTCATGGATCACATATCAAAGGCAAGTTTCGTTTTGATGGTGATGTGCTTCTGGCCGGTCACCTTGATGGTCAGATCAATTCAAAAGCAAATGTGGTCATTGAGAAAAAAGGCTACATCAAAGGCAAGCTTTTTTGTATTGACTTGCAGG
This sequence comes from Shewanellaceae bacterium UBA2521, assembly GCA_002341165.1. GTDB lineage: Bacteria > Pseudomonadota > Gammaproteobacteria > Enterobacterales > Shewanellaceae > UBA2521. Next base: position 3,703 of record DDNL01000057.1, on the reverse strand, counting down.
TTTCAGGTCACTTTCAAGGCTCTGTAAGCTGTCAAAGACTGATCATTCATAATGACGGCACGGTCGAAGGTGAAGTATGGTGTGAACATATGGAAATCTATGATCAAGGTCAGTTTGTCGGCGTACGTGTAAAAGAAACACCGAGTTGGCTAGCGGAGTTTCGTCAAGATAATGAACTCGTTGATAAAATTTCGAGTAAAAAAAGTAAAGGCGATGATGTTGATGGTGTGTTAATGAATAGTTGAATCCTCTTTTTCTATAGTCTTCTGGAATTGTTTACTCTCTTTTGTTGCGTGTTATAACCTGTAATGAGATAATATTTATCTCATTACTTTTTTATGGCCTGTATTTTATACAGTTCATTGTTTATTGTGTTGTACAGAGAGGAGTGATATGTGTTCATGCAGCAATTAACCTGCTTTAAAGCCTATGATATTCGGGGACGCTTAGAATCAGAGATCAACCCTGCGATTGCTTATCAAATTGGTCGCGCTATGGGGATATTCTTACAAACAGAAAATCCACAGGCAAGTACTGTAGTTGTTGGGGGTGATGTGAGACTAACCTCTGAAGCACTTAAGCAGCAAGTATCTGAAGGATTGACCGATTGTGGCTTAGATGTCATCGACTTAGGTATGACGGGTACCGAAGAAGTTTATTTTGCTACTCGATTTTTACAAGCTGATGGCGGGGTTGAAGTCACAGCAAGCCATAATCCTATTGATTTTAATGGAATGAAAATGGTGCGTCGAGAAGCGCAGCCAATAAGTAACGACTCAGGGTTACTTGATATCAAGCACCTTGCAGAAGCGCAAAATTTTCCTGAAGTGAAAGTAAAGGGGCGGGTGATACCAAGATTAAGTAAAGCAGATTATATTCAAGAGATGCTCTCCTTTGTTGATATGCAAGCACTTAAGCCATTGAAGCTTGTTGTCAATGCTGGTAATGGTGCCGCAGGTCCAATTATCGATGCGATGCAGGATTTTTTTGAGCAGAACCATGTTCCTATTTCTTTTATTAAAATACACCATGAGCCTGATGGTCACTTTCCTAACGGCATCCCTAATCCTATTCTCCCGGAATTAAGACAACCTACGATTGATGCTGTTATTCAAGAAAAAGCTGATATGGGTATTGCTTGGGATGGTGATTTTGATCGTTGCTTCTTATTTGATGAGAAAGGGCAATTTATAGAAGGTTACTATATTGTAGGTTTACTTACAGAAGCTTTTTTGAAGCAGAATCAAGGTGAAATCGTAATTCATGATCCAAGGTTATACTGGAACACACAATTCTTAGCTCAGAAGCATAAAGGTCAAGCTGTTGTGAGTAAAACAGGACATGCCTTTATCAAAGAGAAAATGCGTCAACAAGATGCGATTTACGGCGGAGAAATGAGTGCTCACCACTATTTCCGCGATTTCGGTTATTGTGATAGCGGTATGATCCCTTGGTTATTAGTCGCCGAAATGCTCTCTAAGCAAGGTAAGCCTCTTTCGGCTTTAATAGAAAACTATGTACAGTCCTATCCTTCATCTGGCGAAATAAACCTTACAGTAGCGGATGCGCAGGCTGTATTAAGCAAGGTAAAGAAAGCGTTATTGCAAGATGCGATCTGTGTAGACGAAATGGACGGCTTGAGTTTAGAGTTTGAAACTTGGCGCTTTAATTTGCGCAGTTCAAATACTGAGCCTGTTATGCGTCTTAATGTCGAATCGAAACAAGACGTTGCCTTGATGCAACAAAAAACACAAGAATTACTGCAGTTAATGCGTTAATATTTTTATTCTCAAGAGTGAATGTTTATATATGATGAAAGCGGAAGATTTAAATTACATTAAACAAAGCATTAAAGCTGTGCCTGATTATCCTAAAAAAGGTATTATGTTTCGTGATATCACGTCATTAATAGAAGATCACAAAGCCTTTGATTTAGTTATCCAAGCCTTTGCTCAGCATTTTGGTCAGATGGGCTTCGATAAAGTCGTGGGTACTGAAGCGCGAGGGTTTATCTTCGGCGCGCCACTTGCGCTCGAGTTAGGTATTGGTTTTGTTCCCGTTAGAAAACCAGGTAAATTACCAAGAGAGACGCTTGCTCGTTCTTACCAACTTGAATATGGCGAAGACACTCTAGAGATTCATAAAGATGCGATTAAGTCGGGTGAAAAAGTACTCGTTGTCGATGATCTATTGGCTACAGGTGGCACGATTGAAGCGACGGTTGCTTTAATCCGTCAATTAGGTGGTGTGGTTGAGCAAGCTGCATTTGTGATCTCATTACCTGATTTAAGCGGTGAGAAAAAACTGCAAGATCTTGATGTAATGGTAACCAGTCTTTGCGATTTTGCAGGTGATTAAAGCGTAACAGCATTACACTGTTGCTGTAGGTGTGAACAGAAGCTTATCTCATCACTTCTGTTCCTTTTCGTATTTTAATATTGAGGTAATTATGTCATCTCAAGTTCTTGCTAGAAAATGGCGTCCTTCGACTTTTACTGAAGTAGTCGGGCAGACCCATGTACTACAAGCCTTAACTCATGCTTTAGATGCAAACCGTTTGCATCATGCTTACTTGTTTAGTGGTACACGTGGTGTGGGTAAAACAACACTAGCACGACTCTTCGCTAAGGGATTGAATTGCGAGCAAGGTCTCACCTCTGAGCCCTGTGGTGCATGCTCATCTTGTCTTGAAATACGCGATGGTCGCTTTGTTGATTTGATTGAAATTGATGCAGCATCAAAAACGAAAGTAGATGATACACGAGAATTACTTGATAATGTTATGTATATGCCTACTCGCGGGCGTTATAAAGTCTACTTGATTGATGAAGTGCACATGCTTTCGCGCTCTAGTTTTAATGCTTTATTGAAAACACTCGAAGAGCCTCCTTCTCATGTTAAGTTTTTATTAGCAACAACGGAGCCGCAGAAGTTACCTGTCACGGTTTTATCGCGTTGTTTCCAGTTTAACCTAAAGAGCCTCAACCAAACTCAAATTGAGCAGCAGTTGGCTAAAGTTTTAACAGAAGAGCGTATTTTATTTGAATCGAATGCATTGAGCCTATTGAGTCAGAAAGCACAAGGAAGCATGAGAGATGCTTTAAGTTTGACTGATCAAGCCATTGCGCATGGTTGTGGTGCGGTCAACTTTGCGCAGGTTCAAGCTATGCTCGGTACTTTACGAGGCGATTATGCACTGGAGTTATGGTCGGCTTTATCTGATGTAGATACGCCAAAGCTATTTAAGCTCATACAAGACTTGTTTGCTTCGGGTATTGAAGCGGATGCTATCTTATGCGGGCTGCTCGAGTTATGCCATCAGGTTTATATCGTACAGCAGGTGCCCGATGCTTTACAGGCTATGCCTGACACACACAGCATAGCTGAGTTGGTTGATCATATCGAATCTCACACAGTACATACTTGGTATAAAAGCTTACTACAGAGTCGAAAACTTCTACCTTATGCTCCGGATATGCAATCAGCTATAGAAGTCGCTTTGCTGAGCTTGATGACACAGCATCAAACAACTCATTCATCAACTGCGGTGGTGGAAGTCGAAGCACCAAGAGATCATCTTGTCTCACAAATGGAGCAGATAGAGCACAAGGCGAGCTTGCTTAGACCTGTATTATCTAAAGATATAGACCAAAACCAAGCTGAAATCTCAGCTAAAGCCCAAGCTGAAAATCCAGTTGAAACT
>DDNL01000003.1 GCA_002341165.1 Shewanellaceae bacterium UBA2521 | reverse complement strand
AGCCCAATCATCCTTTATTGAGTGGGTGTCTTGTTTTTATTATTTTTGCAGAACAGAAAGGTAGCCATTCTTACGAGTGCATACGGAGAATAAGATGCTCTTCATCTAGCACTCCTAAATGAATCTGTTTAGTATGTTTTGTGAACGGTAATGATTTTGCTTAGCTGCTTTTTCCAACCAAAATTTAGCTGTGCTGTCGTTTTGTGTAACGCCTTGACCATACAGGTACGCGAGCCCTACTTTATATTGCGCATCTTTATAGCCTTGCTCAGCTGCCTTTTCATACCACGATGCTGCTGTTTTATAATTTTGCGTAACGCCCAAGCCAATATCATACATATACCCTAACCGATATTGCGCCTCTTTATGACCTTGCTCTGCTGCTTTCTCGTACCAATATGCTGCTGCTTCCTTATTTTGCGTAACGCCCCAGCCAATATCATACATAAGCCCTAGCTTATAATACGCATCTCTATCACCTTGCTCATCTGCTTTTTCAAACCACGATGCAGCTATGCTGTCGCTTTGTCTAACGCCTAGACCTTGCTCATACAAAAAACCTAGATGATATTGTGCTAATGCATAACCTTGCTCTGCTGCCTTTTCAAACCACGATGCAGCTATGCTGTCGCTTTGTCTAACGCCTAGACCTTGCTTATACAAAAAGCCTAGATCATATTGTGCTAATGCATAACCTTGTTCTGCTGCCATTTCAAACCAAAATGCAGCTATGCTCAGATTTTTTGTCACGCTTACACCATCACGAAACATGATACCTATCTGATAATTCATATCTCTAGCTCTTTGCCTATCTACTTTTTCAAGCCACGATGCAGCTATGCTGTCGCTTTGTGTAACGCCTAAACTTTGTTTATACAAGAAGCTTAGATAATATTGTGCTATTGCATAACCTTGATCTGATGCCTTTTCAAACCACAATAAAGCTGTGTTCAGATTGTTTGTCACACCTTCACCATTAAAATACATAGTGCCTATCTGATATTGCGCTTCAATATGACCTTGCTCAGCTGCTTTTTCAAACCATGATGCAGCTGCTGTCTTGTCTCTTCGTATCCAAGAAATAATGTGGCCATGTAGGTAGATCTTTCCTAGGTGATAATACGCATCTCTATCACCTTGCTCATCTGCTTTTTCAAACCACGATGCAGCTATGCTGTCGCTTTGTGTAACGCCTATACCTCGTTTATACAAAAAACCTAGATAATATTGTGCTATTGCATAACCTTGCTCTGCTGCCTTTTCAAGCCACAATGCAGCTGTGCTATTTTTTCCCCAGCCATTTAGATACATCTTTCCTAGACGATATTGCGCTCTGCTATGACCTTGCTTTGCTGCTTTTTCAAACCAAGATATAGCGGCAGTAAAGCTTTTCGTAACACCTCGGCCACTCAGATATGTCATCCCTATCTGATATTGTGCATCGACATCACCTTGCTCTGCTATTTTCTCAAGTCCCAATACTGCTTTCTCATACCAATATGCAGCGCTGTCATCATTTTGCGTGACGCCCCAGCCTTTTTGGTAAAATATCCCCAACTTATATTGTGCTATTGGATCACCTTGCTTCGCTGCTTTTTCATACCAATATGCAGCTTTGCTTCTGCTTTGCATAACGCCTTTTCCATTATAAAACAGACGCCCTAGTTCATGTTGCGCTTTGGCATAATCTTGCTTTGTTGCTTTTTCGAACCAAGATGCTGCTGTTTTATAATTTTGTGTAACACCTTCGCCTTTTGCATACAAGTTTGCTAGATGATATTGAGCCTGTGCATCGCCTTGTTCCGCTAAAAATGTAAACCGATGAAAGAAATACCGGTTCATTGACTCTGATCTGTTCTCGTAATCATTTGATACATCAGCATACTTATCACTCAGAAAAAATATATTTTTAAATGCACTAACACTTTTGCTATGACCATAGATATATGTAGGGATAACCTGATCTTGGCAAGGTTGTAATTCATCCATGTCATGCTGTGCGTTTAGAATAGGCTCTAGATGGTTTATTAAGGAATCATAGTAGTCTTGAATACTCATATGCCCATAAGATAAAGCTTTTGCACGGCTTGCCTGACATGTACTTTGATTGTATAAAGAGATGAAGGGAACCTGCTCACTGCTTAAAAAAGCATAAGCTCTTAGCATCTGTTGCTGTACTTTGGCATCTTGTAGAGAAATAGATTCAAAATAAGAGCCAGGCAATAATTGTAACTTGATGTGGTATCCACCATTAAGTGTATAGGGTGGTTGATTAACACGCGCCTCTGGAATTTTTTGAATAGAGAAATAACTGAAAGTCACAGGCTGATTTTTATCATCCTTACATACGCGATCATAACAATTTACGGATATGAGTTGTTGGTGTATCTTATCAAAACTAATCGGATAAGCGGTATGTTTCAAATCAGAGTTTAAGAGCTCGTTGTTGAACAATAATTGTTTGATCTGTAACGGTGTGTTGATTTTTTGTGCTCCAATGGGCGTAGATAAATCAATATCCTTTTCCAGTATTAAAATATCAAACGTAACAGCATAATCTTCTTCGCTTGAGTGAAGTGAATCTGGATGCCTTGTTTTAGATAAGTATTGAATGGTTACCATCTGTTCATTTTTTTTTGCGTAAGCTTTATTTAATAAGTATTGCTGATATGAAATTTGGTTTTCATCATAAAGCTGATCTAAATTTTGATGCAACTCATTGAGCGATAAATCTTCCTTATAGGGATGAGCGTGCAAAGCACAGGATAAAAAGAGGCAACTGAGCGGGATGCTTTTTATAATTTTTATCATAATATATTCCTTTTTTATTTCATTATTGTCCAGCTTAATTTTTATGCTTTTATTTTGTATATATAACAAAATTACATCTAGATTCTAGGCACTCCTTATGTTGGATATTTTGATACCATTCAGATTAAATCATCTCACGAACGAATTAAAATGTTTTTCTTTTTAAATGGTTTTTTGTGGTTAAAAATTAAAAAAACCCAGTACCCCCCACTGGAGGGACAAAAAGTAGAAGTTCTACTTATGAAAAAGGATATTTAGGTCAATAGGAAGCTTAATGATCGTGATTCTTGATGAAGAAAAAAAGTGTAAAAAAATCAAGGCATAAAACCTTGGCTTAGGATAAATATGTTTGACAAACAGGAAGTGTCCGTATATGTCTTGGATTTATTCTCTTAGGTGATTTAATACAAAGGTTTTATCCATCAAACTTAAATCAATCTTTTTGAATGGGTGTCTTGGTTTATTTTATCTAGGATTTTTTCTGCGAGTAAACGCTTGAGCTTATTGCTCTCTGATTCAAGCTCTCTCAGCCTTTTTGCTTCATTCACTTCAAGGCCAGCAAACGTGCCCGTAAGTTTTAAAAGTTCCTGAAGATATACCCAGTTGACGACATATATCTTCAACTTTACTTCCAGCTTCATGCTGCTTGATCGCTTTTATGATTTGTTCTTCCGTATAACGCTTTTTTATCATGAGATCTCCTTTGAGATAGATTAATCTGAAATCTCATTTATGTCTTGAATTTATTTATGGGGAGAAGGTCATCAAAAGGTTTCAAAAATAACTTCTTGTGGAAAATAGGCGCCTTTAAACATCATAAAAATCGCTGGAAATTAAAAGTAGACTTATGATACTGTAAAAGAGCAATATTTAAGACAGAGCCAGTTCTAGGGATTAACGACCTACATTTTAAATGTTGAGGATATTAATGAACCATGAAGTCTATGAATTTACATAAATAAACTAGTTCTCATAGAAGGGGGTAAGAATGTATTTATTATTATTATTGCAGTTCATAGTAACAGTACTTCTAGCTAGAAAAAGTAGAGCAAGGTATGCTAGACAGGAGCATCAAACAAATAATACGGTATTTCATCTTCTGCTGTTAATTTTCCTGTGTATGGCTTTAGGTATCCTATCTATATTTATATTTTTTTATTTTGATTGGAATGTCTATCTTTATCAAATAAATTTTTATCTATTTATGCTGAATATATCATTGATTTTATCTGTTTTATTCGGCTTTTACCTATTTCAACCACCTAAAAAAGATACATCGCTTATTGAAAGCATTCAAACTGCGCTACATATTGCACTTTACATAGTCATTGTGTTTTCCTTTGATATATATTTAAAAACGGTTGAAGGTAGTTACCATGGTCTTTTTATATCCTTTCTAAATGATTCCGGTTTGGTTCTATTAATAAATCGAAAAATAAATATAATAAAAAATAATTCGTAGACATCCATCAAACTTAAATTAGTATGTTCAGAGACACCCATACAATGATCAGAAGTTTAGTTTTACTCTATCTAAGCTTTTTTGATGATCATAAGATGGGTGATGAAATGGACGCTCCCAGACAGCCACTTCATGACCTATCAAAGCTATA
>DDNL01000052.1 GCA_002341165.1 Shewanellaceae bacterium UBA2521 | reverse complement strand
ATGAATAAAAATTTTGATATAGACCATATTCACTTATTCATTGAGGATAGGATGAAAGATGACGAAACATCTGAATGGATTATTCCTCTTGAAGATTTCAAGAATTTTTTGAAAATTATCAATTCATAGAGAATTCTTAACTTCTTTTTTTATACATTTAACAAGAGACTGAAGTGTTCAAGTAAACTTGGTCACTTCATTTAAAAAAAGACGCATCAAGCGTCTTTTTTGTTTATTTCAATATTTATATCACACTCATAAAGTGTCTTCTCTAACAAATCTCTATTTCTTGATCGGAAGCGTCACGAAAGCGAATATAAGCTTCTCTCAGCTTCTTCCCTTCTAAATCAGTCGATATCTTGTTAGGCTTTACTTCACCACTCTCTATCTTTTTTAGACGTTCTCTAGAGGCTTTATTTACGGATTCAGCAGTAATTCTATACATGAGATTGGATTCCTTTTTGAAAAACGATGGAAACATCACCATTGCTATTATAAACATCCTTCATATGAGGAGCAATGTCAATCATCTTTTGAACTGCTGTCCACATAGATTGAAATACATCATCGAATCTTTTTGATACACGAAGAAGATAACGAATTTGTGGAGTTGTAGTTTTTTTATCAATAATATGATGATCAAAAAGAATGCAACCATCTTTCTTCATTCTTGGCTTATGGTATACAAGGCATAAAGGGTTATCAGTCTTAACCACCACTCTACTTGAGCTTGCATAATAGACAAAGTAAGCATAAATAAAAGCGGCTGCACTTATAGCAAACCGATCGAACGTGATTTCAATACGCCCTACCTTACTTTGTTCTACAGCATCAATAAATAATTCAGCAGCATCAACATGTCCGCCTTGATGATTTTTAAAAAGGATATGTGCTTTATCTGTGTCAGTTGCGGTATCTAAATAATCTGTGATGTCTAAAATAGCTTGATCACGACTATTAAAATAATCTTCAACAATAAAGTTTCTTATATTTTTTGAGTTTGAATGCGTCACACTGGAACACCTTACAACAGGTTTGAATGAAGCTTCATTTTAGCAAAAGAATACAGGCCAAAAAGATTCTACTTTCACTAAGTATTTTATTTTCATTTGGCTTGAGGTATAAATCATTTTTCCAACTATAAATTGAATGTCCACATAGCCTTTTACTTTTTAGTTTATACACATGATTTAGGGACTTTCCGTGCCACTTTTTTCTAGGTTTTTATCATTTTTTGAGCGTTTTATGAGAAGTAATTTTTTATTATTTATTGCTACTATGTTTTGAAAAAGCTAATGAATACAAAGGCTCATTCCGTAAAATGTGAGTACGAAATGTGTGATCGCTTCAAAAAGAAACCATCACACCTTTCGCAAGCGACTGCATAAAAAAACTCTTACCTGAGCCTGAGCCACCGGTCAGCGCAATGTTGTAGTTATCACAGCCACAGTTGAACGGGTCGAAAAATGAAAGCTGATGACGCATCGTTGGTAACAACATACCGCCAGAAAAGTTTTTAAGCTCAGCGACGACAGGTAAGAAATTCACAAGGTTGGAAGTTTTAATACTTCTAAAGCGTCCGAATTTCTTACAATCATCAAAAAAACCTTCACTCATTTGAAACGGTAAGACCGCTAAGAACGAGTTGATTTGCATCTTCTTGGTATTCACCATATCAAGCTTGGCTTTCTCAAAAGTGGATATAGCTTTGGTGATGGACTCTAATTGCTTTTGCTCATTCGTGTACAAAGAGACCGTGAGCATCATTGCGCCCACTTTGAATTCTTGTTCGAGTAAGCCACGCTGTAAATCACGGCGTTCAATCAGTTCATCTTCTGCTTGAGGTACGAACATGCGCATAGGTGAGTGTACGATTTTATCGAGGCCCTTAATTTTTTTGGTATTATTTAAACTTTCTCTGCCTGTGCTTAAAATACGAAAATTAACGCTTATTCGATGAGGACACACCAAAGACTTTTCTGGATTTAAGACCGAAGCCAACATCTCTGGCAATTGATATAGACGCATCTCACTCGGTAATTTTTTTAAACCAAGGGAAACAATACTTGTGCGAACCTGTTTTTTGCTCAGTAATGCAGTGCATGATGTCGTCACACTCTCATCATCTACATCAAAAGCCGTATCAGGTGACATGACTTGCTCATGAATACAATCAAGTGGATTGTAATCAAGCTCAGTAGGCTTGGTTTGAATCAGGTTGAAGTTAACATGGTCATGCACATAACAGATGAAGTCTTGCGCATTCATGGGCTGTGGGTTTAATCCTATTTGAGCTAATTCGGATTCAAGTATGTTTTTTAAAGCAACCAGCTCATCTTTGGTTTTTGTCGTCGATGTGAAAAATAATAATTCGTAATTTTTTAAATCATAATAATGAATTTTGCTGCGTATTTTAAATCCATATTTTGATGCATGCTTAGCGTAAATCGCTTCATTTTTGGCAAACTTCTCCATGATACCACCACGGCGACTTAATGTTTCGCAGTTCGCATCAATCAAATGCTCAACTTGATTGTTCCCAACCAATACAAACTGATAATCCCAATCATTGCCCTCTTTAAGGTTAAGCATCAAAGAATTCAAAGTCTGAATCACTTCATCATTAGCGCCAACCAAAACTGACATCTTGAGTCCAAAACCCACTGATGCGGTATTCTCAAATACATGATGCTCATCATCAAAATAGCGATAAGGTAATTCATGGTGCATATGATTTTTAGGGAATTTGGATTTCTCATACAATGCTTGAAAGCTGAAACTTGACTCAGACATTTAATCACGCTCCTTCACCAATGCTCGAACAGGTCTACCCAACCAATAATGCTCTTCTAAAACAACGTACATCACGCTTGAATCGTGATAATGATTTGATGCATCAACATAAGGGAAGATAACCATTTTTTGCACATACTCCTTTGTACGCATAGGCTGACCTGAATCTATTTTTGGATGATGAGGCAGAAACTGAGGCGTTGTATGAGCGCTTGAAGCATTGCTATTGAATAAACCCGAATCTATTTTTTGATTCACTTCGTTCATACTCACACAGCCACCTAAACCACCCACTTTGTCACAAGTAAAATCCTCACCTAAACCGGCTGCACAGCCCGTTAATACGAAAAAAAACAAAAGATAAAAAATAGAATTGAACATTAGTTTGCCCTCAATGGTGTTTGACCGATTTGATTGAATTTTTTTGCATCGGCTTGAAGGTTATTCGGTAGTTGAGTCAGTAAAGGATTGGTGATGTTTTGTACCATTTGCGCAGCACTACTAGGAGTAACCTGCTGACTTTGCTCATACGCTATAGCTTTTTCACTATCAAGAGGAAAGCCTTCTAAGAAAACAATATTAACGATGGCACCAGGATTAATTTCAACAATGGGATGGTATTGCTGAGCAAGCTTGATGTAATAATCAGAGAGTTTAGAGCTCGCACTTTCAAGACCACTGCCTAACATGCTTTTTAGAATGTCACCACTTTTTACTGTTGATGTTGTGCCAAGAGGTGAGACTGACTGTGTTTTTGAAGCAGCGCTCGCAGCTTCACCAAGACCTCCCAGCAATCCTGATACACCTGCCATGGTCACAATTTTGCCATTTTTCATAATGGTTGTACCGCGAATACCGTTACGACCGTAGTTAAATACGGTACCTTTGACTGGCACATCTAAAATACTGCCATCTTTAAAAATACAACTCATACGATTGGTTCGTACAATGCCACGGCTCGATGAAACCTCACCGTAGATGCTACCAGTCACAACACAATCTTTGATGCGTGATTTTTTACCGTTGGGCAAGAACCCTTTGTTAATCGTTCGAAAAACAACTGGAGCCGTATCACCTTGACCATTCACGCCAGCGTTCGCATCCGCACCGCCTGTAACGACAGCGGTCACAAAAGAGCCGCTCGGTACATAGTTATGAATTGTACGCTTATCACTTTTGCTTTCTGAATTAGTCGCAAAGTCAAAATCAAATGTTTGTATACCTTGCTTAAAAGGCATCACAGACATAGGTTGAGTCTGCATTGAGCCCTTATCGGCACCTGCAACTCTGGGCGGTAAATTGTATCCAAAAGGCGTTTCAGTATTTTTAAACTGTTTATCGACAGCTGGCTGAATATTTTTTTGCGCCTTGATATGGCGTACTGTATTTTCTTCAAAAAACTCAAGTTGCTTTTCTGTTCTTGATTGAAAGCGCTTCATACGCTCATCAAGTAAATCTTTCTGTGCATCTAGCGACTTTTGTTGTTCATCTAAACGTTTAAGCACCGCATCGAGCTTTCTTTGTTGCTGCTCTAGTGTAAGTTGCTGTGACTGCAGAGCTGATTGGTTATTTTTTAAGGTAAAGTCATCGTCAAAAATAGGGGCGAAGTTTGCTGGATTCATATCAGCTTCATGCTTTTGCGTTGTTGTAGGCTCGGCAAAGATATTCATGATCACCACCATAACAACGATAAAGACACAAACCGCGATACCTTTTTTAACTTGAGGCTGTTCAAGCAAGTTTAGGATGGGTGCCATGCCTCACCTCCTTTGCTCGTAATGATATACAACAAAGCCTCTTCACCTACACCTAAGGTCGCTCTACTGACTGAGGCAGCACGTGCTGATTCAGAATAATAATCAGACGCATGGATATTTTTTATTTGTCCTGTTTGATTAATCAGGCGATAAATCATGCCTGACATCTCTTGGCTCGAAAAAACTATGGTGGGGATGACTAAAACTGTTTTATCTTCTGAAGCACTTTGTATCATATCTTGCTGAGATGCATTAGGTACTAAGCTGATATGAAATCCATCTACTTTTTTAAGTTGACCCTGATGAAATTGAATCATGCTTTTCATAAAATCAGCGAGTAAAGACTCGTATGGCATCTCTTTTTTTAATTGAACAAAAGAGGGTAAACGCGATGATTTATTCTTAAAAATGGTGGTTGTCGCAGGCTGTGCTTGTGGTGTCACAAAGACACCAAAGTTTTTCTGATTTTTAGTCGTGACGTATAAAACAAAAGGTACATGTGTACTGAGCGAGAGTAAAACAGCACCGCTTTGATCGCTTTTTTTTGCTGAAATCGTACAAAAGTTGGATGGGCAGCTGATGTTTTGAACTTGGTCGCCATCGATAACAATACGATTCATATCTATGCTTGATAACACAGCATTGACGGTTTCATTATCATTGAAATAGATAGTTTTAGGTGGTGTGTTTGCATCAACTGATAACGTACATAATGTTATCCAAGCAAGCCAAAACAGTCTCATGATATCTTCCTTGTTTCTATTTTTTATTTTTAATGTGTTGAATACCTAAAAGCGTGAGTACGTTGTTATATTGCATCGTGACCAGGTAGGTCACCTGCTCTTCATCAAGTGCGCGAGAGCCGACCCACTTTTTCAAAATTCCACTGACTTTGACTTGTAATGTTTCAGTTGATATCTCAATATTTGAGATAGATATCATCGATGATATTTTTTGTGCTTTAACACGCTGAGCTTCTTCCATTAAGTAAGGTTGAACTTTTGCGTAGCTGTTCGCATCGACATAATGCAGTAACTGGCTGTAGTTTCGACCAACAGACTCTGGTGTGACATTAACCTTTAAGTACAAAAAGTACTCAGACATCTGTTTTAAATAGCTTTCATCAACAACTTGGTTCGATAATGTGAATGGTTCACTTAAGGTAGGAGGCACAACGGTTACCGTATGTTGACGCATCGCATAGAAAATACCTGCTGTTAAAAAAATATTGGCTACAAGCAAAGCAATGCCAGTTAGAAGCAGCAAAGTATTCATCGTCTTGGTTAAGTCTAAAATTTGATTTTTGTGTGTACTGAGCATTCCATTTGCCTTATTTTTTTGAGTTATGTGGCTTTAAAAAATCCAATTCTTTTTTTGAGTAGAGGGAATACGTTTAAACATCAGTTTCATGATGTTTTCAGGCATGAGATTATAAAAAAACAAGGGTATGCAGTACTCTCCGTGGTTTTGTTTCAGTATTCTGAGAGAAAAAAACCAAGCACATGCTAATCCCGCTCCAATGATTTCAGATTGAAAAAAGAAGAAAGATACTGAAAACAAAACAAGGGCAGGACCTACTTCATCGGCAGGAAAGCCACACAGCATCATGCCTTTGTCCAAATGTTTTGGAATGCGAAAAAAACGTGCTTGATTTTCCATATTTAAGCTCCTGGTGCAATCATAGGCATAGCAAACTTCATAAAAATCATACCTACAGCGAAAGCTCCTCCAGCTTTAACCCAGTCTTTCGTCATGAAGCCTGTAACGCCTGCACTTGCTAAACCACCTGTGAGCATTGCTTGGTACAGTGCTGAATCAGTGTTTGTAGATGAAGAAATAACTGTTTTAGCTGTTGAAAAGACATCTTCATTTGCAGCCGCCCAAGCTAAATCGGGTAAAGCAACTACAAAAAATACGCCTAAATAGAGTTTAAACATTTGTTTTATTTGCATAAGATATCCTTAATAAATGAAAAATAACTACAAAGAAATTAATTAAAAAAATAATATAAATCAAGATAAAAATTAAATTTAAAGAAGCGGTTACTTATGGTGCATTTTAAAAAATAGTTACATAAGAAAATGAAATGTAATATTTTACAATTTAAAGTTATAAAATTTACATGAAAAAAAATATGTCTAATCGAAAATAAAAAACCATTTCGATTCGAAGTGATCGAGCGGAAATACTAAAGAATGCGGCAGAAAAGATTTATAACCAAACAGGGGTTACCGTTAAATGGATGGATATTGTAAACTATTGGATAGATCATGATTTAGATAGTATTGTTGCTCAATTAATACAAGTTAAATCTAAAGAGTCTAAACAGAAAGTGAATAAATCTCTTGATATTTTAACTAATTCTCTTCAATTCCTACGATCCTTACCTCCCAGTGTCCTTGAACCAACAGTTCTTGAAAAGGTCTTAAGTCGGAAAGACAAAAAATGATAGCTTATCAATAATTAAGATAAAACTTGTTTTCAGTAATTAAAGGGCTTCAAAAGTCCTTTTTTAAATCTGTTTTTTAATTTATTTATAAGCTTAATTTATCCACATATCTACAGCTTCTATAGTTAACCTATGAGATCTATAAGATCTATAAGATCTATAGGGGTTTTTAAATTATTGATTTTAAAAGATTTATCTTGGATGTATGTAACACATTTTAGGTGTGTATGTAACACATTTTAGGTGTGTATGTAACACATTTTAGGTGTGTATATAACACATTTTAGGTGTGTATGTAACACATTTTAGGTGTGTATTCACAGTAGATGTGGATAATTTAATTAGTGTATCTCGGTTTATAATTTATAAAATTTTTAACTTTTCAGTTTTATAAGATGTTTTTTTAAATACACTTAAAATGTATTACGTATTTGAGTATTATGAGGTGTTGTACACCTAAAATGTGTTACGTATTTGCGTATTATGAGGTGTTATACACCTAAAATGTGTTACGTATTTGAGTATTATGAGGTGTTATACACCTAAAATGTGTTACGTATTTGCGTACTATGAGGTGTTGTACACCTAAAATGTGTTACGTATTTGAGTATTATGAGGT
>DDNL01000023.1 GCA_002341165.1 Shewanellaceae bacterium UBA2521 | reverse complement strand
ATTTTTACTTTTTAAGGAAGAAAAGGACGCATCAAGCGCCTTTTTTGTTTGTTTAGATATTTATATCGCACTCAAAGTGTATTCTCTAATAAATCTCTATTTCTTGATCGGTTGTGCCGCTCATGATTATATACCTCTCTTTGAATCTCTTTAATTCGGACTCTTTAGTTGATGATTCCAAATTCTCTCACAGATAGCGCGGTAGAGATTTTGACGGGTATCAAGATCCTGTTTTTTAAATTCAGCATGGAATTTAAAATGTAAATCCCACTTATTTTTAAGGCGAATGAAGCTCGGATTATTATCATACGTTAATGGACAAAGTGACTTTACCAATAGATTTTCTTTAATGTAATGAGGCTGTTTTTCTTCATAAGATAAACTCCCATACGACTGATTGGTACCTTGTGGTAGAAGTACCAAATTACCAATACGGTTACGATAACTATCAAATTCATGCTCTTGCTCAAACTCATCCTGATGGCGTGAAAATTTATCTGCCCAGATATGCTCAATCTCAAAAGGATTTCCCTTATCGGAATCATAGTAGGTGACAAAATCCGTATTCATGCCAGCCTGATATTCCACCCAAGCTGTCATTCGTGATAATAAATACTTCACAAAACGATAGTTTTGTCCATGCAAGCGAAAATGATCTATCCCAGCAAAAGATTCTGGCATTTCAGAAAGCTTTTCCGAAAGAATTTTTCTTATTTCATCAAGGTTTTTGCCGCGAATTTCCTTTACTAAACTGTACATAGTATAACGTATGGAGCTAGCTGAAAACTTACGAAAATTGACGGAACGACGTACTGCAAAAGTTTCAATGTAACGGGCAACAATATTTATTTTATTACAAACAGTATCATGACTATCTTCAATCGTTAAGGGTGCCAACATGAGCGGTAAACTTAGTGTAGGAGCGATACCCCAGCGATGAATGTAATAAACATGCTCTAATTTAGCTTTAAGTATTTTTTTTGCTTCGAGTATCTGAATATAGGCTTTTAAGTAAAACTGAAATTCGTTTTCGATGAAATATTCAAAAGTTTTACTGCTGTCAGAATCTAATCCAACTTTAGTTAGGTTGTCACGTACCCAGCTATGAAAGTGCGTGCCTATTTTTTCAAAGTCTTCATTTTTAGAACCAGCTTTACCAGGACGTATACTTTCAGCATATTGACTGCGTAGCCAAGACTGAAAAAAGCGCTGATCTTCATCTTTTTCAAAAGCTTTCAAATTCATTATTGCCTTTTTCCATTGATCATTCGCTTTTTGACGCTTAGTTACATGAGTAAACCGTGATAAAATAAATCCTTTAAGCATTTCGGATGGTGTGAGGTTTAGGCCACGGTCATTCATTGTTTCAAAAATGGTATAGGCATTTTCATCTGAATAAGCGATTATTTCTACCATAATCACGTTATATTTAAGCCAATCAATAAAAAAAAGAAAACTCTCATTTTTTAATTCATCAGGGAAAGAGTCATTTATATCCTGGTAACGCTTTGCCATGTTCACCGTTGATTCATCATCAGTTTCAGTTGGCGAGTAATAACCTTGGTCAAATAGAGCTTTAAGGCAAGGAACACGTTCTTCAACTGTGATATTGAAAGACTGATGGCCACGTAACTCTGAAAAAATCATAGGTTCTATTTTTTCTTCATATTCTAATTCTTTTTGCAGGTTATGAAGATAAATCAAAAATAGCGTGAGCGAGGTTAAACGTTGCTGCCCATCAATAATACTTCGTTTTCCATCTTTGCTACTCACCACAAATGGTCCAAGATAATAGTTGTTATAGTTCTCTCCTTGATCTCGCTTGTCGCCCGGAGTGTACTCATTAAGAAAAGCAGAGGTTAGGTCTGTTACTAATGCTTCAATATGCTTTTCACCCCAACTATATTCTCGCTGAAAATAATCGACTGTATATTTTTGTTCATTTAGCACTTCAAATAAATTGAGATGATGAGCTTCAATTTTATGTTCTAATTTACTCATTAAGCTTACTCCATTTTAACACTTTATCTTTTTTTGGATATTTATATTACAGTTGACCATTTCCCCATAAATAAGATTTCAGGCTAATCTATTTTAAAAGGGATATCACTATGAAAAGAAGATGATACGTGGCTTGGAATATTTTTGATAGGATAGAAAAGCAAAAAGACGCATAAAGCGTCTTCTTTTTTTAGAATTGTGTCAGCAGTTGAGATATATACTAAAGAGCACATACGTTCACTGGTCGCTCAGGTCGAGTGACACGCCCTGTCCCTAAGCCAATGATTAAATAATAATAAATTTATTGTCTTCTGTAAACTTATTTTTTAGAACTGTTCATCATAATGGCTCATAATCTTTTGAACCTCATCACCTAAATCGAGGTCCTGCCCAAGGCGCAGAATAAATTGCTCTAAATCATTTTTTTCTTGTTGTGTTTGTTGTGTATTTATTCTCAATCTATTTGATAACTCTAATAATTTAGCTTTTTCTTTCTGTAAGTTAGCTAAGCGTTGCTTTAACTGTCTATTTTGCTTTGTTATTTCATAATTATATTGTTCTGCTAAAGCGGCATTAATTTTATCTTGGTCGTCAGCTCCTATACGAAATAAAGTATATTTGTGTTCATATCTACCTGAAGCAGAACGAGGAGGATAGACCCGTGCTGATGAAACGGTTTGTATCATATTCAGTAAGACTGATGTCGTTTTTTCATGATAGCGACTATCCATTGTTTTAGGCATGGTATTAAGCACGATATTCTTAGGGTTGTTTTGTTTGGATAGTTTGGTTGAGAGTGGAATAATTTGAATTTGGCTCTCTTGTACACTCAAAACGAGGCATGGTCTTCTCTTGTGAAGCTCACCTGTAAGTAAAGTATGAGTGTGTTCATGATTTTTTCTTCGCTGGCCTTTATGATTAAATACATCTGAATAGAAGCCAAAGTCTACTTCAATAATTTGAAATTTTTTTAAGAAGTCTTTTGGCCTTTTATATTGCTTGTCGGCAAAATCCTTCAGCGAGCTTAT
>DDNL01000064.1 GCA_002341165.1 Shewanellaceae bacterium UBA2521 | reverse complement strand
TGTGCAACATGCGAATGCTTGTTTCAATGTACCATCAGATGAATTTAATGTGGTCGATGCGTGGCGTACATTGAGTGAAGCACAGAATATACCTCTTGTCTGTTGCGTTGGAGCTGGAGCACGTCGAGGCGTTGTAGAAGATGATACGCAGTCATCTGCTATGAATAATCTTGCTCCAGGTTTTACTCTGGCAGGTTTAGGCGAATGGGTTCAAGCTGTAGAAGGTGCAGATAAGGTAATTCAATTCTAATGAAAAGACTGATTTTCGTTTTTACACAAGCGAGTTTTGCCAACTTAGATGGCCGAGAAGGTCAAGATATGGCTTTGCTTTGCGCAAGTTTCGAGCAAGAAGTGCAGCTGGTATTTATGCAAGATGGCGTATATCAATTATTAAGAGGGCAGCAGCCGGAGAAAGTCGGATGTAAAGATTACTTAGCACGTTTGAAAGCTTTGTCTCTTTACGATATTGAGCAAGTTTATGTGTGCGCGCAAGCACTGAAAGCAAGGCAGCTCAAACAAGAGGATTTATTTGTGACACCTACACAGCTTATTGAATCCACTGCATTACACCAGCTTTTTAAACAAGCTGATCACGTTATGGTGTTTTAATGATTCTGTATATTTTAAATCAGCCCCGTTTACAAGCATTAGAGCAATGTATGCATCTGATGCAAGATCAAGATAGTCTACTTTGTTTAGGTGATGCTGTGACCTTGATATGTTCGACGCCTGTTCGCTCTGGTATGTCTGTTTATGTTTTGAGTGATGATCTTGAGGCAAGAGCTTTAACTTCACATGTACCAAGTGATGTACAAGCAATTAGTTATACTGATTTTGTGAAGATGACGCTTGATCACCAACAAGTTATACGTTGGAGTTAATACATGATTGAGTTCAACGGGCAAAACATTGCTACAGATCAAGAGGGATACTTACTCGATGTGACTGATTGGTCAGAAGAGTTAGCGGTTATTTTAAGTCAGCAAGAGCAGATTCACCTCACAGATGCGCACTGGGAAGTGATTCGCTTTGTAAGGCAGTTTTACTTAGACTACAAAACCAGCCCAGCTATGCGTATATTGGTCAAAGCTGTAGGGCAGAGCCTTGGAGCAGATAAAGGCAACTCACGTTACTTGTATGAGTTGTTTCCTAAAGGGCCGGCAAAGCAAGCGACAAAAATAGCGGGTTTGCCTAAACCTGCAAAGTGTATATAAAAAAGCGCGTTATAGCGCTTTTTTTATAAGAAGTAGGGAGAACCTATCTCTTGCGAAAGATTAAAGAATACGTTGAATTAACTTTTCAAGTCGGAAGCGATTGAGTCTTTTCAATAGCTTTGCCACGTTTAAAGGATACTGCTCTCTTTCTTCTAGTTCACTGTAATGCATAATCCGCGTTGTGTGCTCAAGTATGTGTGTTTTTTCCTGCGCAAATTGCTCGGTCCAAGCCTTGTCATGATCTTGTAGAAGCAGAGCATTTTCGAGATCTAACGACCAAGCTCTAGGATTAAGATTATTGCCTGTAAGTAAATGGTATGTATCATCGATAGAAAGGCCTTTCACATGATAGCTGTTGTCTTGATGCTTCCATAAATGTATGTGGAGTAGATCTTGCTCAATAGCCCATTGAAAAGATTTGACAAAGCGACGTAGAGATTGCTCATAGAGATAAGGAACAATGCCGATAAGACTAAACTTCTCATCAGGCGAGATATAAAAATCATTCGATGTTTTGTCGCCTACTACAATCTCAACACGACAGCCCGCTCTGAGTTTAGCACCTAATATACGACGAATATTTGCAGGTAAGTTGAAGTAAGGAGTACAAATAAAAGCCTGCTTTTGGCACTCTCGCAACAGCTGAACGATGGCCTTATTGAGTTGGTTAGCCTGTGTGCCCAATCCTACTAGAGGTGTGATACGGTTGCCAGAGAAGGTATCTCCGTGTTCATAATGCTTTTTAGTTAGACGCCGTTTGTAGCAGCGAATAAACTTATTCATGTCTTTTTTAGTGGGTTTATCGGTCGTGAGTAGCGACTGGTAGTGTGAGTCTGCAAGGAGTACATCGTTGATATACTTGGCCATAGAATGTGCAAGCGGGGCATGTTCTATGACATGATAACGATCAATACGATATGTATCTTGCTGATGGAAATAGGCATTGTTAATGCTCGCACCTGTATAAAGGATGCTATCATCAACGATAAATCCTTTCAGATGTAGTACACCAAAGACTTCTTTTGTTTTTACAGGAACGCCGTATACCTTGATATCAACATGATGTTGTTCGAGCATGTTACGGTACATAGCGGCATTGCCCTGGCTTGCTTCTTCTCCAATACGTCCTCTCTGAGCTCTATGGAAATCAACAAAGATTTTAATATCGAGTTCAGGGCATCTTTTTTTAGCTTGAATTAAAGCTAAGAACACTTCTCGTCCAGCTTCATCATCCTCTAAATAAAGAGCCGTGAGATAGATTCTATGCGTCGCATTGGTTATTTTTTTTAATAACTCTGCTCGTAGTGCTTTAGGCTCAATCAACCAAGTTAACTGATGACTTTGAATAGAGAACCCAGAAAGATGAGATAATTTAGTGATCTTCACAAGGTACCTCTAAGCCTATGATGGTAAGAGTTGATGAACATATTCTATTGCCTATATTTTTATACGATCTTGGCTTGGACAATACATCTATTGATAAAAGCGAATTAAATAATAATGGCATTATCATAGTGGATTCATATTAAATATCAAGACTTGATGTTTAATTTACTTTTGTCTTTGAGTTTGAAGCGAAGCAGATATCTTAAGTGATCATCGAACTCATAAGTCGTTGTTTCCTTAATAATTCAGAGTAGGGTATCTCTTGAATATAGTAGATGGAATAACGCTCGGCATCATCAAAACGACATTCAACAGGCGCTGAGTGTAAAGCTTCCAGCATGGCTCTAGATGGAGATGAATCATAATGTAGCGCTTTGGGGTTGAGTGCTTCATACAGCCTCACGGTAGATAAACCTCCTTCGTGAAATAAGGAGCTGATGTCATGTTGTGATAGTTGATCGAATGTTTTTATTAAAGGTTGAGGCTCTTGTACTGAAAGTTGTTTTCTTACAATATGCTCAGGTGGATCGAGACTATGTTCTAATTTAAACTGTGACATATGCATTGCATCTTTAGAAAGCAATGCAAGAAGAAAAGCGAAATCGGTTGGCTTTTCATGAGAAACAGCTTGTGCGATTTGGTTGCCTAATTGTAATTCATGAGAGACGAAGTTTTCTATACGCATGGAACAGTAGATACATCAACTTAGGAGCCTTAGATGGTTTATCGACCAGTTGACCTTTTTTCTAGAGTTATTTTATAAAAAGTCCTTTACAAATAAGCGTAATGAATTTAGTATGAGCCTTGTTTTTGGAGGGGTTCCCGAGTGGTCAAAGGGATCAGACTGTAAATCTGACGGCTCAGCCTTCGAAGGTTCAAATCCTTCTCCCTCCACCAAAATCCTTCTTATCTTCTTATCTTCTTATCTTCTTATTTCAAAAAACACGTTCCTCGAAGAGAAACGCATTGCTTTATGGTGCTTTATCCGGCTCTGTGACATGTAAAGCAACAAACTTATCGTAAAGTTGATCTTCGGTTTCAACATGGTTTGGATCGCGGATAATACAGTTGATAGGACAAACACTTTCGCAAGTAGGTTTGTCATAGTGCCCAACACATTCAGTGCATAAATCAGGGTTGATTTCGTAAATTTTTTTGCCCAAAGAAATGGCCTCATTTGGGCATTCAGGGTCGCACATATCGCAATTAATACAAGTATCTAAGATAAGTAGTGCCATAATCACTTTTCCTTTATTACATCAAGTGAATTATCAATAACAGAAAAACGGAGCAAGATAACATAAAAAAAGGGCTTTGCCTAAAGAAGAGAGACAAAGCCGTATATCATGACGGGAGACTGATGATTTAATCGTCGTTAGCAGCACCAAGTAAGTGCAGTAAGCTTAAGAATAAGTTGAGAAAATCAAGATACAAAGATATGGTTGCTCTGATGTAATTGGTCTCACCACCGTGAATAATGCGACTTGTATCATATAAGATGGCAGCAGTCATCACTAAAGCAATTCCTGCATTGATAGCTAAGAATATCATACTAGATTGCATAAAAAAGATGTTAATTAAACTACAGGCGACCATGACGATGAGTCCTGCAAAAATAAAACCTTTCATGAATGAGAAATCTTTCTTCGTCGTAATGGCGTAGAAAGAGAGACTCATAAAAATTAATGAAGTTAATCCTAGAGCTTGCATGATAAGCTGTGGGCCGTTTGCCATACCTGCATAGTGATTTAATATCCAGCCAAGAGAAGCCCCTTCCATGCCAGTGAAAGCAAAAATCCAAGCAATTCCCATACTGGAGTCGGCATTTTTATAGGTCAAGTACAGAGGTATAAAAGCGGCTAAACCTAATCCAAGCCCCATCCATGCACTGATCTGAAACGTCATGCTGATACCCGCTGTGATAGCTGAGAACAGTAGTGTCATAGAGAGCAACATATAAGTGCTACGAAGGACTTTATTGACTTCTAATGCAGAAGATGTGGTAGGTGTATAAGTGGACTGTGTCATAGCATGTTATCCTCAATCTTGTTGTCTGTTTAAGTCTCAACTCTAAATATGATATGTTATTTTTCGTGTTTATTTAGAGTATCTTCATGATATTGTATAAGAATTTGGTAAATATTGCACATTATTTTACCAAATAGCTTTTTTCTTACAGAGAGATTGATTATGATAGCCGACTATTTTTTTGTTTATTTTATCTTTTGAGGCATTTTCTATGTTGAAATCAACGCCCGGTGCGTTATTTATGGTCTATTTATCCTTGTTAAGTATGCTTGGCTTTTTATCGACAGACATGTATTTGCCGGCCTTTTATCAAATAGAGCAGACTTTTCATGCATCGGCTCAAATGACTTCACTTTCTTTATCTATTTTTATCGCGGGACTCACTTTAGGTCAATTACTTTATGGGAAGTTAGTGTATTACAAAGGTAATCGAAACTCCTTGTTAATAGGCTTAACGGTATTTCTCCTGTCTACATTTAGTATATGTTGGGTTGAGCAATCAAGTTTATTCATTATATGTCGCTTTTTCCAAGGCGTGGGTGCAAGCTCTGCAAGCGTTATATGGCAATCTATTGTGATGGAGCGGTATGATGATCAACAATCAAAAAAAATATTCGCAACCATTATGCCGCTCGTTGCATTATCACCTGCATTAGCTCCACTATTAGGTACTTATATATTGCAAGTGAACCATTGGCATTATATTTTTATTACTTTAGGTGGTGTTGCTGCGTTTTTATTTTTATCTACGCTACAGTTAGCAAAAGTGACCCCAAGTTTGTCTCAACAAGAGCAAAAGCAGTCTTATAAAGCTTGGAATATGTTAACGCATCCTGTCTATATGAATTATGTTTTTATTTTTAGCGGATGCTCAGCTCTATTTTTTGCCTACCTCACTGGGTGGCCTCAAATTATGAAAACATTTGGTTTTTCGGAAAATGAAATAGGATTGAGTTTTATACCTCAAACCATTATGTTTATATTAGGCGGCTCCCTGAATAAGTTTTTAAGTGAAAGAATAAACTCTGATAAGCTTTTATGGTCTTTGCTGAGTTTAATTTTTGTTTCATTTACGATTATGCTTACTCTATATTTTTGGGTGCAGCCTTATAGCTTATTTTTTCTTATGGTTCCATTTTGTTTTATAGCTTTAGCTAATGGCGCTATTTATCCTCTCGTTGTATATCGTGCCTTACGTGTGTTTCCTCATAACACAGCGCAGGCTGCAGGGTTACAGAATTTTTTACAGCTATCGATTTGTACTTTATCGTCTTGTCTTGTTTCCTATTATGCTTTGTCTCCTTTGATTGCTGTGCTTGGGGTGATGTCTTTATTTGCTTTATTTGTCGGTGTTAATATGTTTTGCCATGTAAAAATGAACAAGTTAAACTCAGTGATGGAGTCTCAAACGAAACAATTAATATAAAATCAAAAGCACAGGATTTGTTCAGTTATAGAGGCCTCATTTCAAAGGATTGATCTGCTCTGAAGCATAAGTGGAATTCAGAGTACGCTAAGGATAATATAAATGAAACTTACGAGAGGTTTTTTCTTAAAACCTATACGGCAATTTATTTTTATATATCTTGCTTTATTTTCTTTATTTAGAATCGTTTTATCTGTTTGGCAGATAGAACGATTTGATTCATTTAGTTCCATGCTTTATGTTTGGGTACAAGGTATTCGGGTTGATCTGGCTTCTTTAGGTTGGTTTATGATCTTGCCGGCGTTACTACATTGTATCTTGTATGGTATTCAATCTATTAGGCCTTATTGGCTTAAAATACTCAAATTTTATCTTTTAGCAGGCTTATCTTTTATTATTTTTATGGAAATGGTAACGCCTGCTTTTATTCAAGAATATGAGTTAAGGCCGAATAGACTTTTTATTGAATATCTTATTTATCCAAAAGAAGTTTTTTCTATGCTCATAACAGGTTATAAGCTAGAAATATTATCAACATGCCTGATATCAGCTTTTGTTATTTATAAAGGCGCTCAAGTTTATCCTCAAACAATTCAGAATTTAATTGAGCCTTCTAAGAAAATCCAATTTTTTTGTGCGATCTTGGTCTTGGCTTTTGGAATTTTATGTGCTCGCTCTTCTTTTGGGCACAGGCCTCTTAATGCATCCATGGTTGCATTTAGCCAAGATCCATTGGTGAATGATTTAATATTAAATTCATCTTATTCTCTTCTCTCAGCATATAAAAATATGTCAGCAGAAAAAAATGCTGCTTATTATTATGGCTCTATGTCTGAGAAAGAAGTTGTTACATCCATTCGTCATCATATAGTCAATAAAGATCTAATGGAAAAAGAGAGCCATCCTAGTTTGAACCTGAACAAAGCCTCTTATCATGGGCAGCCCAAAAATATTGTAATTCTTTTACAAGAAAGCTTGGGTGCAAGATATGTAGGTAATTTGGGTGGCTTGGATCTTACACCAAATTTAGATCAGATTATGCACGAAGGCTGGGCTCTTACAAATTTATATGCAACAGGAACACGTTCTGTCCGTGGTATTGAAGCTGTAGTTACAGGCTTTACTCCGACGCCTTCTCGGGCGGTAGTGAAGCTGAGTAAAAGTCAAACTCGTTTTTTTACCATTGCGCAGCTTTTACAAGAGAAAGGCTACTTTACTCAATTTATCTATGGCGGAGAAAGTCATTTTGATAATATGAAAAGCTTTTTTTTAGGCAATGGTTTTATGGATATCGTCGATGAAAAAGACTATGACCACCCGAATTTTATGGGCTCTTGGGGTGTATCGGATGAGGATTTATATCAGAAAGCACAGGAGAAATTTACTGCTCAATCTCAGCTTGGACAGCCGTTTTTCAGTCTCGTTTTTACATCTTCAAATCATTCGCCTTTTGAGTTTCCAGAAGGGCGTATACCGCTATACGAACAACCCCAAGCAACAAGAAATAATGCTATTTATTACAGTGATTGGGCTTTAGGCGAGTTTATTAAAAAAGCTAAGGCTTCTTCGTACTGGGACAATACCATTTTTCTGATTGTTGCCGATCATGATGCGCGCGTCTATGCTGATCATTTATTGCCTGCTGCAAGTTTTCATATTCCAGGTGTTTTTTTTGGGAAAGGTATCGAACCAAGACGCGATTCAAGACTAGCGAGTTCCATTGATATGCCTGTAACTTTGTTATCACTTGCCGGTATTGATGCTGTTACACCTATGATAGGACGCGACTTAACAAAATCTTATCCCGTTGAACAAGAAAGAGCGTTGATGCAGTTCTCGCACACTTTTGGCTATATGACGCGCGATAAGCTAGTTGTACTTGCACCGCATAAATCACCACAGGCTTTCAAATATGATTTGCAGTATAAAACCCAAGTTGCAGTGTCTATATCTGAAGCTGAAGCGAAAGTAGCACAAGCGCATGTGCTATGGGGCTCGATGGCTTATCAGAAAGGCTTATATGCTCCTTTTAAGCTTTAGATAAGCTCTCTATCAACCTGAAACTAAAAAGCAGCCAAAAGGCTGCTTTTGTTTTGTAGTCGGTGAATCATTTAAAACACCGGTTCTTCTTTTCTTGGTTTATCGCTAGAGCGTTCTTTCCGTCCTTTTGGTCTTTCAGTATGAGGCTTTTTAATCAACTCTGGAGTCTCAAAGTAATTCAGCTCTACAGCGAAGTATTTATCACCATCTGATGTGTCTTGATAGCCAAGAAACTCTATAAGATGGGTTCCATCATCGACAACGTCAGTGATAAAGTCACTTAGTGCTTTATTTTTTTCTATGCTCGCTGCTTTGATGATGTTGAGTGTGGAGCTTGTTTGATCAAGTCGGATCTCACGGTCATTGATCTTAAAGATAACATCAGATGTAGTGCTTCCTGAAACTTGGACGAGTTTCCCAATGAAGCGTTTGGGCTTTTTGATCGCACCTGAATCGGGCTTAACTTTGATGCCAATGCTTAGTGCTATCATTCCTGCTGCTGTTTTCATAGCGACTAATTCTACGACTTTAGTAGTCTGGTTTTGTAACGCAGTCGTAAAGTCGGTATTGCTTGGCAACTTAGTATAGAATTCATTAAAAAAAGCAGTGTTGCTGTCATAGGTGATCGCTATATCTTCCAATGTGAGGCCACTATCACTGATATTTGTGGCAACTCCACGTAAGAGTACTTCTTTTTTTGTATCCCAATCAACGGGTTTATCTTTGCGTTCTATTTTACCTGCCTTGCTATTGTTCGATGTATCTTTATAACCGGCAAGCTTGATAAAGTCTCCTACTTTAAGGTCTTTATCATAAAACAAAGTGCGACTTCCTTGTTCAGATTTATCTTGGATTTTAGACTGTTGATCAAATTTAAAGCTTTTTCCTTGAACGGTTATCGTGCCCTGATCATAATCTATGGCTTCGATAAGGCCTTCAAGCATGGTATCACTTTTTTTGTATATCTTAATTTTTTCAGCGACAAGTTGGTTATTCTTATCAAATTTACCTTTAATTTTGAGGCGTACGCCTTGTGCTATATCGCTGATGCTGCCTTCGATAACTTGAGTATTGGCATCTGTTGTAATCTTAGTGCGTCGTACTTCAAAGTCAGTATCCGAGTTAAAGGTTTTAACAATACCTTCAATGCTCTGATAGAAATTTTCTTCGAATATTCTATTACCTTTAGGTAAATTCATTTTTACATCAGTAGCCGTTAAGGTATTTGCTCCAGAAACCATCGTTGGGCTAGGTGCTTTAATGCGTACAAACATGCCATCCTCAATTGTGGTGCCGTTCTCAAATTTATGCATCTGTGCGTTAGTGTAGTCAATTGTGAGGTCACCAAACTTAAAGGTCTTCGTCACTGAATTATGATTGGTGACTTCACCTTCTAAACGTACTTCTGTGTATGCTGAATCAGGTTTCTTTGCAATACGGCTGGCAATGAGATGACCTTGGTGATCTATAAAACCATTTACGGCTACATTAAGGTCAGGTATAAGTTCTAATTCGATTTGATCTTCGTCAATGCCGTAAAAAGAAGTATCCGAATCGTATTTCACGGTTTGGCTTAACACTTCAAAGGATTGCTCAAGGGTATCGACAGAAGTGATTTTGCCGCACAACTGCTCTTTGTAATGTATTGTGTTTGCAATGCCTATTTTTGTGGCAGGATCGACACGGCCTTCTATTTTAACTTGCATACCTACATTAAGATCTGCAGTAGATATGGCAGTATCATCATCATATAACACTTCGCTTGATGATGTATCATAGCGTATATCATCTACCACAATACTGCCGAAAGTGGAAATAACACCTTCGGCAGCAGCGTCCGATGTATCATCTGTTTCTACAAAAAAACTTGCTACTGTTGGATAACCGGTTTCAGAACTATCGCTTGACTCACTGCAAGCAGCAGTGATACTTAAAACACTGCATAAAATAAGTGGTGTATAAATGTTCATAACTCAAACCCTACATTTTGGTGTGTAAGGTTGAGTATAGTGCGAATTTATGGGTCCCGCTTTTTTTGAATTAAACTTCCTATGCTATTTCCAATTTGCAAGATCATGATAAGGCTATAAGGCAGAGCACCCAAAATAGCAATATGGCGATTGAGCTCCACATCATTACGGCAGACGAGAGCGATAGAAATGATAAGGAGTACGAAGCTCCATGCATATTTGGTATAGCTCTGCTTTTGATCTTGGTGATTGAGGAGCATTCCTGATACATATATTGCAGAGTCGGCACTGGTTATCACAAATGTAATCAATAAGATGAGTGATAAGGCAGCTAAAAACTGTCCCATAGGTATAGCTGAAAAGAAAGTAAATAAGCCATGCGTATAATGCTGATTCATAGCTTGAAGCACAGGCTGAAATAGATTAAATTTGGTTAGTCCTACCGAAAACGCACTGAACCAAACAATAGAAGTTATAGTAGGCACGAGAATACCTAAAAGTAGAAATTGTCGAATGGTTCTCCCTTTACTGATCATCGCGATGAAAGCACCGACAAAAGGTGCCCATGCAATCCACCAAATAAGATAATTGATGCTCCAGTTGTCACTCCATTGCTTTGAATCCTCGGCAATATGCCAAGATATTTGAGGTAAGATTTCTAAATAGGTGAGGGTGGACTGATACACAGTCTGTAGTACTGAAGTGGGACTTGTTATTGAGATTAAAACGAACAAGAGACACATGAAGAGTATCAGGTTGAAGCGACTTAGGTTCGCAATACCACGCTTAATACCTAGCGCTGAAGACAAGGTAAATATAAAAGCAATCACAATGAGTAGTGATATTTGGAATGTAAGGCTATCTAAGTTGTACCCTAAAATGCGTTCAAAGCCTGTTTCAACGAGAATTAAGCTGTTTGCTAAAGTTCCAGCCACACCAAAAATGACCGCTAAAACAGCGAAGATATCTATAGCTTTTCCCCACCATGTCGTTTGAGTGGTGAAGCTTGCCGAAATAGTCATGGTACGTTTTTGGTTGAAGCAAAACCAAGCCATAGCTAAGCCTACTATGGTGTAAATGCTCCAAGCATGCAGCCCCCAGTGAAAGTAAGTGAGAGCAAGAGCTGTATGTCTAGGATGAGCTTGTGTATCGACTAGTGTGGGAGCAAAAGCTTCATGATAGACAGGCTCTGCAAGTCCCCAGAATACGAGACCTGAGCCCATTCCTGCTGCAAACAGCATGGCAATCCAAGTGGGTAAGCTAAATTCAGGTTTTTGTGCTTGTCCACCTAAGCGTATATTGCCTATTGGACTGATGATCAGTACTAAAGCTAATATCACTATGCTGGAGCATAGAGTTAAGAAGTAGGTGTCCAAACGATGTATGGCGTAACTTATCCATGTATCTGAAAAAGAGATAACCGCTTCAGGGAAAATGATAAATAAAAGTACAAGACCTATACAGGTTAGCATGCTGAGGTGTTCAATGTGGCAGGTGCGCAGGTAAGACTTCGTTTGTTTAGACATCTCGATTTTCTTATACAGCTTTAAAGCAGTTTATTATACCAAATTGCTAGTAAAATAGATAATAAAGAGA
This sequence comes from Shewanellaceae bacterium UBA2521, assembly GCA_002341165.1. Classification (GTDB taxonomy): domain Bacteria; phylum Pseudomonadota; class Gammaproteobacteria; order Enterobacterales; family Shewanellaceae; genus UBA2521. The sequence goes on along the minus strand of DDNL01000064.1, from coordinate 11,964 downwards.
TGAGGTGTGATAAGAGATACGATAAGAAAAGCGTGAGCAGGCTTCATCTTGATGAGTACACTCACGCTTGAAGAGGGCTTAGATTAAATTTTATTTTTGAGGGCTTCTTTCAAGTTTTTTCCTGCTTTAAATGCAGGAAGCTTACTCGCTTTAATTTGAATAGCCTCTCCTGTTTGCGGATTACGTCCTTCTCTTGGCCCTCGATTGCGTATTTCAAATGTACCAAATCCAGGAAGAACAACAGAGCCACCTGCTTGGAGTTCATTGACGATATGCGTCATCATTGAGTCGCAAGCTGCTTTGGCTTGACTCAGATTGAGAGAAGCACCTTCGGCCATTTGAGAGACTAATTCTGTTTTGTTCATTTCTATTCCTTGTTTCTTGATCAATGAAAGTTGATTACGGTTAATTATATTAATCGTTTTTTTTTACATTGCACGAAAAATTTCACTAAAAAAGTGATGTTCAGGTGTAACGAAGCTATAGGTGATTGAAAATGATATGAAAAAGATTTTTACTTGACTCAAACAAGACTTTTATGTGGTTTAAAGCAAATAAGATGCATTGAGACTATATTTAAATATGCGAGATAAATAAGTGAATAGTACTTTTGGAGAAAACAGTTATGCGGATCTTTATCTCCTTATTAATATTCTACGTTCTGTATGCAATTTTGTTTCGCAACGGTTTTCATGAGATATTTTTATACATATGGTTTGGATTTCTTGTTGAACAGTTTCGTTTACATCTTGCACAGGGTATAAACTCATGCATCGATTAATTTTTTTTTTTAATGATGTATACGTTGCCTTGTTATGGTGATCAAATATTACAATGGCAGACCTTCTATCAAGATCAAACTATGATTATATCTACCCGTTCGCAATCTCTTGCAGTAGATGAAGTTGCTGTACAGCTAAAAGTTGAAGCTCCAATCAGTGCGTTGGTGAATGTCTTGCTCGATGTGAAAAATATACCCAAGTGGATGTTTGGCGTAAAACAAGTCAACATATTGCAAAAGTATACTGAAAAAGAATATCTCATGCAGATATTGTTTGTAGGTCTTGGGCCTATTGATGCGAGAGATATAGTGGCATATGTCAAAGTAGAGCAGAACCCCCAAGACTGGGCGGTGACTCTTGAGATGAGAAATCGCAGTCAAGTTTTAGCAAAAGATCCAGATTTTCTGCGTATGATAAAAGCCCAAGCAACTTGGCACATCTATCCATGCCAAGCTGGGCAGGTTGTGATCAGTTATCAAGGCTACTTTGAACCTGGAGGTTTTATGCCCAGCTGGTGGGCTAACTTTTTGCATCGCTTTCAGCATAAGAGAACCTGGTTAAATTTGAAAACTTATTTGAGTAAACCGGTTTATCAAAAATCGTTAAACTTTATTCAAGAGCCGCCCGCTTCATTTCGTCAGTGGAGTGCATTATGTAAAGTGGCTTAGCACTTTAGTTTGGTCTCAAGGAAAAATTATGACAAAGAGAAACACACAGCTGAATATGGAGCAGATCAAATCAGAGCCACTTATCAAGTCATCAAAACTTGATGATGTGTGTTATGACATACGTGGTGCTGTTGCGCTTGAGGCGAAGAGGCTGGAAGATGAAGGGCATAAAATTATGCCTTTGCATATAGGTAATCCTGCAGCTTTTGGTTTTGATGCACCACATGAGATGGTACAAGATATTATTAAGCATTTACCTGTTTCTCAAGGTTACTGTGAATCTAAGGGGTTGTTTTCTGCACGTAAAGCGGTGGTGCAAAAATATCAATTAGAAGGTGTACACCATCTTGAACCTGAGCAAATCTATATAGGTAACGGTGTTTCAGAACTTATCCTCATGGCGATGCAAGCCTTACTCAATGATGGAGATGAGATGCTGATACCTGCACCTGACTATCCATTATGGACCGCAGCGACTTATCTTTCTGGAGGAAAAGCGGTGCATTATCGTTGTGATGAGTCATCAAATTGGTTTCCTGACTTAGAAGATATGCGTGCAAAAATAACCTCTAAAACACGTGGTATTTTACTGATTAATCCTAATAATCCTACGGGTGCTGTGTACAGCGCATCTTTATTAAACGATGTGATTGAGTTATGCCGACAACATAATTTAATTTTATTTTCAGATGAAATTTACGATAAAATTATTTATGATGGTGTCGAGCATATTCCATGTGCTCGATTAGCTGACGATATTGTGATTGTGACTTTTAATGGCTTATCAAAAGGTTATCGTGCAGCAGGTTTCCGGATTGGCTGGATGATGCTCACTGGGCCATTAAAACATGCAAAAAGCTACATAGAAGGAATAGATATCCTTGCCTCGATGCGTTTATGTGGGAATGTACCGTGTCAGTATGCAATTCAAACGGCATTGGGAGGATATCAATCTATTGATGAGTTGATCTTGCCTCAAGGCCGTCTGACACAGCAACGTGATATGGTGTACAACAAACTATTGAAAATTGAAGGTGTAAGTTGTATTAAGCCGCAAGGTGCTTTGTATGCTTTTGCGAAGCTGGATCGAAAAAAGTTTAATTTAGTGAATGATGAACAGTTGGTTTTAGATTTCTTAAAAAAAGAAAAAATATTAATTGTTCAAGGGACTGCTTTTAATTGGCCTGAGCCTGATCATGTGCGTATTGTCTTTTTACCCCACAAAGAAGATTTAGCGCATGCAGTAGAACGCTTAGGTATTTTCTTAGAGCAGTATTCTCAGTAATATTTAAGGAAAAATAACATTGAGTCATTTATTTGCTTATTTATCTCGTATGAAGTTAATTACCCGTTGGCCTTTGATGCATAACGTGCGTATTGAAAATGTACAAGAGCATAGTCTACAGGTTGCTATGATAGCTCATGGTCTTGCTTTAATTGAGAATTGTAACTTTGATGGAAATTATGATGCATATAAAGTTGCAGTGATTGCTTTATTTCATGACGCTTCAGAAGTGTTTACAGGGGATATGCCTACACCTGTGAAGTACTTTAACAAAAACATTGAAAGTGAGTATAAAAAAATTGAATCGGTCGCTAATGAAAGATTATTGTCTATGGTACCGAATGAGCTAAATCTTGCTTATAGAGAAGTTATAGATGGACAATGTTTATCTGATGCAGAACAAAAGCTGGTTAAAGCAGCCGATACATTATCTGCTTATCTAAAATGTATTGAGGAAATTCGTTTTGGTAACCACGAGTTTGAGCCAGCATATAAGCGATTAAAGCGCTTAATTAGTCAACACGAATTGAGTTCAGTACATTACTTTGTTGAATCTTATATTCCAAGCTTTCATATGTCATTTGATGAAATGAATCGAGAGCTGTGATCTCTTTTTGTCATACATGAAACATACACTCATATATACCTCTCGACTAAATTTCTCATGATCTTAAAAAATACCTTGATATTTTAAGTTCTTATTGGTTATGGTGTGGTAAGTGATTTTTGTTTCTATCCATAAAAAGTACGGAGGCAGTTATGGAAAAAAGTCAAAATTTTTATCAAAAGAATTTTATTAATAGAACGTTGATTGAGCTCAAGCGTCGTCCCGACAAATTACAGCAAGTGAAGTTGAACTTATATAGTTATTTGCAAAAACGTAATTTACCAAGGCATGTATATCGTCATTTAGACCAACTCAAGTGGGTGCTTGAGATGGATAATGTATATGTACTTGAAGACTGGTTAAATCATTCCGAAAGAAACCCAGTTGGTTATCAAAACTGGGCTTTAGCCTTTCAAAATGTTACCTAACTCTTTAGGTATGGAAAGAAGCTTGTGTAATAGTTCACAAGGTCGGTAAAACTATCCATATGATTCTCTGACAAAGACGTTGATGCATTGACTTTTGCTTTGAGTGGGTTGATAGCTCGACCATTTTTATGTAGTTCATAATGCAGATGTGGTCCTGTTGTTCTGCCGGTGTTACCTGAAAGAGCGATAGTTTCTCCACGGATAATACGTTGACCTTCAGTGACCAAAGGCTTTGATAGATGCAGGTATCGTGTTGAGTAAGCACCATTATGCTCGATAACGATATAGACACCTGCATATTTATGTGTAGAAATAAGCTTAACAATGCCATCGCCTGGAGCAATGATCGGCGTTCCTGCTGGTGTTGCTAAGTCAACGCCATTGTGCGGTCTTGAACGCCTCGTAATAGGATGTTTACGATAAGGGTTGAACCTTGAAGAAAGCCTAAACTTTGCATCTGTAGGCAGTCTTAAAAAAGTCTTAGACAAGCTTCGGCCTTGCGCGGTGTAGTAGTCACCATCTTCATGCAAGAAAGCTGTGTATTGCTTGCCACTATGGCTTTGGTACACGACACCTATTAATTGACGGTTGCCTGTTGGCTTACCATCGATATACTGCTCTTTTCTTAAAACGGAAAAGACTTCATTACGGCTCACATCTTTAGTAAAGTTAAGCTGTGTGTCGAGTAAACTTTGGATAAATACAACCTCAGATGGAGTAAGGCGCGCCTTACGAGCTGATACATAGAAGCTCTTTTTCACTTTGCCTTGAATAGCTTTTGTACGCCAAATACCTTGTCTATGGATGTCTTTATATTCAAATTGATTACTTTTAGAACGGTTATATTCCACTGTTCTGGCTGGATTGAGTGTAATTTCGAGTTTTTGTAACTGTTTTTGTTTATCTATCCACAGCCGAACGACTTGACCTGTTTCAATCACGTCTAAGGCGAGAATATTGATATCAGCTTCCATGAGCTGCTCTATTTGAATCTTGAGATCATTTTTATCACGACCCACACCGGCTCTTTTTAATATTTTGCTTAAAGTATCACCTTTTCTTACGGTGCGTTTGTAGGTTGCAATAAAAGGGTGAGCCTGTTCTTGATATTGGGCTATAGGAGCAGAATAATCAAGATGAGATGTGATCAGGTGAGGATTGAAGTTCTTCGCAGAACTAGAGCATGAGAAAAAGATCAGAAATAGGAAGGCGTATAACACTGTATCTAGTTTAATAGGTGTGTTGCGAAAGTGTTGCGTTATGCAGTTTTGTGTCATCCAGTTCATCATTTAGCTCTATTTCATCATTGATTTCAGGGGTATTATATCAATAATAAGTACTACTTTTAAGCTAAATTAGGGTGAACTGAGAACTGAATCACCCTGATTTTTTGCGATCTAGATCACGCTTTTTTGTTGTTGAAGGCTAGACTTTAACACCATGTATGCGATCATCGTAGCCTTCTCGCCATCCACCTAACCATTCAGATTTAAGGCTTTGATCAGAGTAAGGACACAAATCTTGGTTTTTTCCATGTATACCAGCCTGAAAACCTCTTGAAAAAGCACGTTCATGCTTATCTCTCTTTTGTCTTTTCATCATTGCTTTGATCCTCCTTGAATCAGAATCAATAATAGTTCTTACCTTTACTTTTATTAAGTAAGCTCGAGATGCTTAAATAGATCACTTTTATGTATGTATTTGATATATAAGCTTTCAATCATAAAATCCTATGGTAACCTTAGGTATGCATTGAATTTTATGATAACTTTGATTGATTAACTCAATAGCTCATATAAGTTGTGAGAGCAGTTTCGCCTTTTCTTCCGGGATACCACTTTGACACAGTACATGATTGAGAATCGTTCTTTTTTTCGCTGTATTACTATTGGTAATGACCCAGTAGCCTGTAGTGCCTATTTCTTTAGGATTGGAAGTTTTACTTGCTTTAAGCAGTTCTTGTTTTGATGTAGCAAAGTAGAGTCGTCCACGCCCTTGTATATTCAGCACATTTTGGAATGCAGCACCTTGCATATTTTCTAAGCGCTCTAAAATGTAAAGAAACCGACCTACGGCACCTTTTTGTTTCTGAATTGATGTATCAGAAAGTAGGCTATCAAGAGGCGTTACAGAAAAAGTATGCTTGATAGCCCCCTTTTTGGGAGTGGCTTTCTTCTTTACAGGCGTACTGGTATGCGATACCTTGGTTTCGAGGCTGGGCTCACTGATTTGTTGCGGTTCTTTTTCTATAACAGAAGTTATGGGTAAATGAATGAGCCTGCGAAGGATATCAGACGCGCTTTCGCCAATACGTTCTGTTTGACTCGCTAAAAATTTATAAAGTTCATCGTCTATTTCAATGTACTTCATGTTTTTTTCACACCTTTGTTTTGACAGATTTATAATTTGCTTAGTAGATTATACATAATTAGTTAAATTTTGCACCTATTTGCATTATTTAACGTATACCTTTATTGTGGCAAGTTGTATATTTAGGTTTTGAGGATTTATACATGAATTTCAGCCGTTTTGGTTCAGGAAAACCTGTTGTTATTGTTCATGGGTTATTTGGTAATTTAGACAACCTTAAAAGTGTTGCCAATGCTTTGTCACACTTTAGAGAAGTGATTTGTGTCGATGTGCGTAATCATGGTGATAGCCCTTGGGCAGAAGACATGGAATACGAGAATATGGCTCAAGATGTGATTCAACTGCTTGACGAGCTTAAGTTAGATAAGGTCGATTTGGTAGGGCATTCTATGGGGGGTAAAATTGTGATGTCTTGTGCATTACTCTACCCAGATCGTATCAATGCAGTGGTTGCAGCTGATATTGCTCCTGTAACTTATACACCACATCATGGCGATGTGTTGCAAGCTCTAGCTAATTTAGATCTTCATAAAGTTAAAAATCGTTCTGACGCATTAAAGCAATTACTCGCAGATGGTATTGATCAAGGTACAGCTCAGTTTATTTTAAAGAATATGGATTTTAAGACTAAACCCGTATCCTGGAAAATGAATGTGCAGGTATTAAATAGAGAGTATGGATCGATAACCAGTTGGCCATTTAAAGGTAAATCTTATGATGCGCCTATTTTATTCGTGAAGGGTGAGCTCTCTGATTATTTGACACGAGAGCACAGACCTGAGGTTTTAGAACAATTTCCACATGCACAAGTGAAGATTATTACGAATACCTCTCATTGGCTCCATGCAGAAAAACCAGCCATCTTTAACAAATTAGTATGCGACTTTTTAAAGAAAGAAGGTTTGTAATGTGATTTCGTGTGTCAATGGGTTGAACTCTCATGTTCATACAGAAAAACACAGCTCTTTGTTGGCTGTGTTTTTTGATTCTCCTAATCAAATTATGATATATTAAACTATTATTTTTTAAAACAATTTTAGTTTTTATGTCTGTAGAACAGTTTCATGCATTGGAAGCACTGGGGCTACAATTCCTAGGTATTTTATTACTGTACGGTATGGTTCGAGCTGTGGAAGATGTGATAGCTCAAAGTCGTTTGTCGCATTATGGCGTAAAAGTTGTACGCATAGTCTTATTTTTAGGTTGTGTGAGTTTTTTTGCTAAGGGTATAATCCATTTTATTTTGTTACAATAATAGTTTATTTGGCTAATATTTAGAATTTTAAGGTACAGCAATGGCGAGTGTAGGTCTCTTTTTTGGTAGTGATACAGGCAATACAGAAGTGATAGCGAAGCTTATCAAGGATAAGTTAAGCAAGTTGAGTGTTGAAATTAAAGATATAGCAAAGAGTACTCAAGAAGATATTGCTGAATATGATCTCCTACTTTTTGGTATACCTACTTGGTATTATGGTGAAGCTCAAGCTGATTGGGATGATTTCTTCCCTGAATTGGAGCAAATTGACTTTAACAATAAGTTAGTTGCTATTTTCGGTTGTGGTGATCAAGAAGATTATGCTGAATATTTCTTGGACGCTATGGGAATGGTAGGTGATATTGTAAAGTCGAAAGGCGGTATCATTGTTGGACACTGGTCCACTGAAGGTTATGAGTTTGAAGCTTCTAAAGCCTTGGTCGACGAAAAGCACTTTATCGGTTTAGGTATTGATGAAGATCGCCAGCCAGAGTTGACACAAGAACGTGTAGATAAATGGGTTGCCCAAATCTATGAAGAAATGTGTTTAGCTGAGCTTGAAGGCCTCTAGAAAAAGCGACGAAAGTCGCTTTTCTTGTTTTAGGCTTTGGACAAATTATAAATCACTTCCCACTCAGAAGCCGTGATAGGTAGTATCGATAAGCGGTTTCCCTTTTTAAGTAACTTCATTTCGCTTAATTCAGCTATGGTTCTCAGTGTGGATAAAGGCACAGGACGATCGAACTTTTCTACGAACTCCATATCGACAAGCTGCCATCTTGGGTTGTCGGGCGGACTTTTGGGATCGTAGTATTTTGATTCAGGATCAAATTGTGTTGGATCCGTATAAGCTTCACTGTGCACTTTCATGACGCCCACAACAGCAGGTACCTTGCAACTAGAATGATAGAAAAATGCTAAATCGCCAATTTTCATTTGATCGCGCATCATATTTCTAGCTTGGTAATTTCGAATGCCATCCCAAGGCTCTATTTGGTTTTCACAATCGATTAAGTCATTGATACTGAATGCATCAGGTTCTGACTTCATGAGCCAATAATTCATATGTTACCTACTGTTCCCAATGTCTTTTGTTAGGTTAATCTGTATAATTTACCAGATTTATATAGAAAAAGTACTTTTTATTTTTATTGTAGCTAAGTACTATATCTTTTTTTACTTAAAACAAGATAGCTGTTATGCATACCTTAACAAAATTAGAAATTAATCCCTTACACGAAATTGATGCCTGTGTCATATTAATGCATGGATTAGGTGATAGCGCACAAGGCCTTAAGCCTTTGGTCGATGCTTTGGGTTTACCTGAACAGAGTCGTATCAAATTTATTTTGCCCGATGCTCCGATGCGTCCTATCACTATTAACCAAGGTGTATCAATGAGAGGCTGGTATGATATCAAAGACATTAACCTTGCAGCATCTTCTGACATGGATGCGATTTTAGGCTCAGAAGCGCATATTAAGGATTTGATTCAAACTCAGATTGATGCAGGTATACCGAGCGAACGTATTATTTTGGCTGGATTTAGTCAGGGTGGTGTGATGGCTTTACATACAGGGTTAAAGTTTCCTCAGCGTTTGGGAGGTATTTTAGCTTTATCTTGTTATTTGCCTTTATTTGATGCGCTACCTGAAGGTTATGCTCCTATTCAAACTCAAACACCTATTGATATACAACATGGCGTGTATGATCAAATTGTGCCACTGCAAGCTGGTAAAATGGCTTATGCAACTTTAAAAGAAGCTGGCTATAATGTTTCATGGTCAGAGTATTTCGTTGAGCATTCGATTGATGCCCAGCAAATTTATACAATTAGACATTGGCTATTGCAACATTTAGACTAAAATTAATCTAGGCAGAGTAAATAGGGGATGATTCATGGATTGGGATATTTGCAATGAAGGTGTGATTCAGAATGTTTATAAGCATAGGACGACAAGTCGCGATCCTGTTCTGGTCACTGATCCTAAGCCTATTAGTGATGATTTTGCTGTATTGATTAACAAGCAAAAAGGTGTTGAAGTGATCGTGAAGATTAATGCAATCACGGGTAAAAATTATTCAGGAGAGGTCGTTACTGTACGCTTAGGAGACCCTCGCTTAGAAACAGAGAAAGCCACTTTTTCATTAGAACATATTGATACATTGATACGTATGTAAAATCTCTTAAGATTGAAGAATGTCGCATATAAGCAACATTCTTCATTTTTGCTTATTATTTTCTACGTTTCTTTTTTGACATCGCTAATTTTTGTTCAGTAGCTTTTCTCTTTTCTTCCACTTTTATGAGTGTCTCTTCTTGCTCTTGAAGTGCCATACTCGGTGTTTCTAAGCTAAGCTGACCTAGTTTACCTGAACGTATTTCATGTAAAATCAATTCTGATACTTTATGATAATTGATTCTATGACCTGATTTAATTGCACCTCGAGCACGCCCAATAGCTTCAAAAACCATCATGGGATCATCGGGCAAACTTTCAATTTTGTAACGTTCTTTGAGCCGTTCAGGATAAGCTGAGCATAAGTACTCTATTGCAAAAAAGGCGACATCTTCATAATTCATCGCTGTATCTTTGATGGCTCCTGTAACAGCGAGCCGGTATCCACTGGATTCGTTTTCAACTTTAGGCCACAAAATACCAGGTGTATCGGAGAGCACAATACCATTTTGTAGATTAATACGCTGCTGTGATTTTGTGACAGCAGGCTCATTACCTGTTTTGGCGACCACTCGTCCAGCAAGTGCATTGATGAGGGTGGATTTACCTACATTAGGTATACCCATAATCATGGTGTTTAATACCCGATGCTCTTGATCTTTTTCAGGCACCATAGCACGGCACACATCAGGGATAGATTGAACTTGCTTGAGGTTAGATGTAGTCAGTGCTATGGCTGTAACATGCTCTTGTGCTTTGAAATGGTCGAGCCACATTTGCGTGATATCAGGATCAGCTAAATCAGCCTTATTCAAGATTTTGATGCAGGGTGTATTTTTACGTAATGTTTGAATCATAGGATTTTCACTACTGTAAGGAATACGTGCATCGAGTACTTCAATGACCAAATCAATTTTAGAAATGATCTCTTCAATTTGTTTACGGGCCTTATGCATATGCCCTGGATACCATTGTATTGCCATGTGTTATCTATTTCTTTTGATTTAAATCGTGATCAGCTCAGCAAGCCAAGCTCTGTTAAACGCTCTGTTAAAAACGATTGTGATGTGTATCGAGAAGACAATACCACATCATTTTTAGGGTGTAAAAAAAGAGGTAGAGAGACTCTTGATGTATTGCTACGTTTTCCTGTGGGGTTTATAACCCTGTGTGTTGTCGATGGGAAGTAGCCGTTTGATGCTTCTTGTAACATATCACCAATATTGATAATGAGGTGGCCAAAATTACAGGGTACGTCAATCCATTTTCCATCGTTACCTAGCACTTGCAGCCCTGGTTCATTAGAAGCGGGTAAAATGGTCAGTAGACAAATGTCTTCATGCGCCGCTGCGCGTATTGCACCGGGTTGTTCTTCACCTGTCATCGGTGGATAGTGTAGTACGCGAAGCATAGTATTTTCACTGTTTTCAATCATAGATGACAGTGGCTGAGAATAATGTTGAGCTATGTCTTGAGGTGTAAATTCTTCAACCCACTGCAACAGTTGTACAGCAAGTGTGTTCGTACACTCAAAGTATTCTTTGGTAATCGCTTCTAGTTCTGGTGGCAGAGTTTTATGTTTAGGATAAAACTGAAAAAACTCTTTCAGATCGGGTATGGTGTGGCCTTTTGCTGTTTCTGATGTTTTGCTAGAGAAAAATCCATGCTGCGTATCTTGTAGATATGCATACTGTGCTTTAAATTCTTCATCCTGATTAAAAAAAGCTTCAAGCCATTGCGCGTAAAATCTATCGAGTATGCTTGTTGCTAAGGGATGATTACTGAGGACTCCAAAGCCTGTCTGGTGAAGTGATTCAACAAATTTTTTTGGTGCGTCTGGGGAATTAAAGTCAATGGTTTCGAGTTCCATGGTTATCTCTGAGATGATTCTTGTGAATTGTGGATGAGATTCTAATCTTTTCAAGTATTTTTATCAAATTATAGATGTAAAGAATAGGTTATTGTATTCCTGTATCAAGAATACAATAACCTGTCTGATTTTAATTGTGGTTAGGGCTTATAAGTTTCCGACTCTGAGGTAGAGCGTACTTGCTTAAGAGAAGCTTGGATGCTACTTGAAGAGGAAGTGTATTGTTTTCCTCGAGGTGTGCTCACTTGCTCTAGTGATACATCTGTTGGATTAGATGTTGACTCACTTACCATACCTGCATAGCGATTATTCTGTTTTTGAGGCACTCTTGTAGCATCGGATATTTTGCCCTTATCTTTCAGGCTAGGCTCCTCAGCATGCGCTTGAGTTACAGAATCAGAGCTTTGCATTGCGTTTTCATTCTGTGCATCTTCTTTCTGCGACGAAGCTGTAGTAGCAAGCTGAATCTGTGGTGCTACCTGAAGAGCTTCCTGCGCTGATACAGGCGCTTTAGCTTGC
>DDNL01000022.1:8211-8419 GCA_002341165.1 Shewanellaceae bacterium UBA2521 | reverse complement strand
TGAAGTCCGTAAATTAATAGCTGGCCCATCGGTTTATATTTGCGATGAGTGTATCGAGTTATGTGATGATATTCTTCAAGAAGAAATTAATGAAGTGAATTCAGCTCCAAATGAAGAAAAAGTACCTACTCCAAAAGAAATCCGTGCACATTTAGATAATTATGTTATAGGTCAAGAACAAGCCAAAAAGGTTTTATCTGTTGCAGTT
>DDNL01000022.1:5408-7886 GCA_002341165.1 Shewanellaceae bacterium UBA2521 | reverse complement strand
GCAGTTTATAATCACTATAAAAGGTTAACTTCATCACAAACACAAAATGATGTAGAACTAGGTAAAAGTAATATTTTACTGATAGGCCCTACAGGTTCAGGAAAGACATTACTTGCAGAAACTTTAGCTCGTTTTCTTGATGTGCCTTTTACGATAGCTGACGCGACGACTTTAACTGAAGCCGGTTATGTCGGTGAGGATGTTGAAAACATTATTCAAAAGCTTTTACAAAAATGCGATTATGATGTTAGTAAAGCTGAGCGAGGCATCGTTTACATTGATGAGATTGATAAAATCTCTAGGAAGTCTGAAAACCCTTCGATTACTCGAGATGTTTCTGGAGAAGGTGTACAGCAAGCGTTATTGAAATTAATTGAGGGTACTGTTGCTTCCGTTCCTCCACAAGGCGGTCGTAAGCATCCACAGCAAGAGTTTTTGCAAGTCGACACGTCGAAAATGCTCTTTATTTGTGGCGGTGCTTTTGCTGGGCTAGATAAAGTGATCGAGCAGCGTCGGGATATAGGAAGCGGAATTGGCTTTGGTGCAACGTTAAAAGTTGTTTCTCATAAACACCATCAACTCAGTGATACGCTATCTTGTGTTGAGCCAGAAGATTTAGTTAAATATGGTTTAATTCCAGAGTTCATTGGTCGTTTGCCTGTTATAGCGCTCTTAAAAGAGCTTGATGAGGCAGCGTTAGTAGAAATTCTGAGCGAACCCAAAAATGCATTAACAAAACAGTTTGCAGCGTTATTTGCTATGGAAGATGTTGAGCTTGAGTTTCGTCAAGAAGCCTTACGTGAATTGGCACGCAAAGCGATGGCACGCAGAACGGGTGCTCGAGGTTTACGTTCAATCATTGAAGCTGTTTTACTTGATATTATGTACGAGCTACCTTCTACGGATAACATAGCAAAAATCATTGTTGATGATGCTGTAATTCGAGGTGATATTGAACCTATAAAAGTTTTTGTGGGACAGGCTTCAAAAGCTGCAAGTTCAGATTAATATATACATAAGAATGATGCCAAGGTGTTTAAATCAGTAGTAAGCTGTATATATCACACTTGACTACCCTAGAATGATTAATTTATGGAATAGAAAAATGAATCAAGATAACGATGTAACTATTGAGCTGCCTATTTTACCGTTACGAGATGTTGTCGTTTATCCGCATATGGTCATTCCATTATTTGTGGGGCGTCCAAAGTCTATAGCTTGTTTAGAAATGGTCATGGAAAGCGATAAGCAAGTTGTATTAGTTGCTCAGAAAGACGCAGAACTAGAAGATCCTAGTATGGATGATCTCTATTCTATGGGTACTCTGGCAACAATATTACAACTCTTGAAATTACCTGATGGAACGGTTAAAGTTCTTGTAGAAGGTGGACAGAGAGTGCGCTTAGTCGAGCATCTCAAAGATGAACCTTATTTCACAGCGAGTGCATCGATTTGTCCATCTGAATCTATGGAGCCGCGTGACGAAGAAGCTCTAGTTCGTTCTGCAATAAGTCAATTTGATGGCTATATCAAGTTAAACAAAAAAATTCCACCTGAAGTCTTGACGTCACTCTCTTCTATTGATGATGCAGCATGTCTCGCGGATACGATAGCTGCACATATGCCCTTACGGCTGGAAGACAAACAAACTGCTCTAGAAATGACCAGCATCGCTGAAAGAATAGAATTTCTTATGGCTATGATGGAGTCTGAAATTGATCTGTTACAAGTAGAGAAAAGAATCCGCTCTCGGGTCAAAAAGCAGATGGAAAAAAGCCAGCGAGAGTATTATCTCAATGAGCAGATGAAAGCAATTCAAAAAGAGCTCGGAGACCTTGATGAAGGCCTTGACGAGTTCGATATGATGCTGAAAAAAATTGAAGGCGCAGGCATGCCGGGAGAAGCTTTAGAAAAAACTAAAGCCGAGTTCAATAAGCTTAAAATGATGTCTTCTATGTCTGCAGAAGCCAGTGTTGTACGCAGTTACATAGACTGGATGATTTCTGTACCATGGAAAAAACGTTCTCAGATCAAAAAAGACTTAAATAAAGCTTTATCTATTCTTGATGCTGAGCACTATGGTTTAGAAAAAGTAAAAGAGCGTATTCTTGAATACTTAGCTGTACAAACACGCTCTAAACAAATAAAAGGCCCTATCTTATGTTTAGTTGGGCCGCCAGGTGTAGGTAAAACCTCTTTAGGCCAGTCTATTGCAAGGGCAACAGGGCGTAAGTATGTTCGCATGGCATTAGGTGGCGTACGTGATGAAGCAGAAATTCGCGGTCATCGCCGTACTTACATTGGTGCGTTGCCAGGAAAAATTATTCAGAAAATGGCAAAGGTAGAAGTGCGCAACCCTCTATTTTTGCTTGATGAAATTGATAAGATGGGTTCTGACATGCGTGGTGATCCAGCCTCTGCACTTTTAGAAGTTCTTGACCCGGAACAAAATGTCTCTTTCAATGATCATTATTTAGA
>DDNL01000022.1:0-5087 GCA_002341165.1 Shewanellaceae bacterium UBA2521 | reverse complement strand
TATTTAGAAGTAGATTATGATCTGAGTGATGTCATGTTCGTTGCAACATCGAACTCAATGAATATACCCACTCCATTATTGGATCGTATGGAAGTTATCCGTCTTTCTGGTTATACCGAAGATGAGAAATTGAATATTGCCAAGCAGCATTTGATCTCAAAACAAATTGAGAGAAATAGTTTACGCAAAGGTGAATTAGAAATTGACGATAGCGCAGTGATTGCTATTATACGCTATTACACGCGAGAAGCAGGTGTTCGCTCACTTGAGCGTGAAATTTCTAAAGTGTGTAGAAAGGCGGTTAAAAATATTTTAATCAGCCCAGATTGTAAAGCAGTGAAAGTTGACTCAGAAAACCTAAAAGATTTTCTTGGCGTACAAAGATTTGATTATGGAAAAGCTGAAAGTAATAACCAAATTGGTGAAGTCACTGGTTTAGCTTGGACAGAGGTTGGAGGAGATTTACTTTCTATTGAAACAATTTCTGTACCAGGAAAAGGAAAATTAACTTATACTGGTTCTTTGGGAGAAGTGATGCAAGAGTCGATTAAAACCGCTCTGACTGTTGTGCGATCACGAGCAAACGAACTAAGGATCAATGATAATTTTCATGAAGTACGCGATATGCATGTTCATGTTCCTGAAGGCGCTACACCGAAAGATGGGCCTTCAGCGGGTATTGCCATGTGCACAGCGATTGTTTCTAGTTTAACAGGTAATCCTGTAAAATCTGAAGTTGCAATGACGGGTGAAATTACTCTGAGAGGTGAAGTCCTTCCTATTGGTGGTTTGAAAGAAAAACTTTTAGCTGCACACCGAGGCGGAATCAAAATAGTTTTGATTCCGAAAGAAAATGAAAGGGATTTAGCAGAAATTCCCGAGAATGTTAAAAAAGCTCTGTCAATACATGCTGTGAAGTGGATTGACGAAGTGTTAGACTTAGCTTTAGAGCAGCCTCCAAAGGGTTTTAAAGTTATAAATAATAATTGAGATATCTAGATCTATCTCTTAATGGTCACTTTTAATGTCTATTGTTGAAATAATGATGAGGAACTTATGAATAAGTCAGAATTAATTGAAAAAATTGCAGGTGATGTGGGCAATATCACTAAAAAACAAGCGGGTGATGTGCTCGATGCCTTTATAGGTGCGATTACTGAGTCATTAAAAGACGGCGAAAAAGTGTCTTTAGTTGGCTTTGGTACTTTTGAATTGCGTCAACGTGCAGAGCGTGTAGGCCGCAACCCACAAACGGGTGCTGAAATTAAGATTGCAGCGACAGCCACTCCTGCATTCAAAGCAGGTAAGAGCTTCAAAGAAGCTGTCAATTAATGTAGTTAATTTATTTGCTACAGTGAATTATGAGCGTATCTTCGAGGTACGCTCTTCTATTCTAATAAAAAAAGAAGATGCAAGTAAATGTTAGAAAAAATTAGAGAAGGTTCTCAGAGCTTAGTCTCGAGAGTTATATTGAGTGTTATCATTCTTTCGTTTGCCTTAACAGGTATAAGCTCTTATTTATATACAGAACAAGATATAAGTGTTGCTGATGTTAATGGTTCTGAGATTAAGTTAAGTGCTGTAAATCGAGCGTATCAGTCTCAGTTAGCTCAGCTTAAGTCAAGCTATGGAGAGTTATTTGATTTAATATCTGAAGATGAATTGTATAAAAGTAAGATAAAAAATGATGTTTTGAAGAGTCTAATTGAGCGTGAACTGTTACAACAGTATATTCAAGATTTAGGTTTACGTGCCTCCGAATCAGAAATTGCGCAAATGATTATCAAAATGCCTGAATTTATGACGGATAACCAATTTAATAAAGAACGTTACTTAAATTTATTACGGCAGGGAGGCTTAACCAACTCAAGTTTCGAAAAGAGCTTAGGCCAAGATTTAGCAAGGCAGCAATTACTCACAGGTCTATCGCAGTCTAATTTCCAAGTTGACACAGACTTTTGGGCTATACATCGTCTACTACATCAAGAGCGTGTATTTAAGTATGGGACGGTTTTGGCAAAAGATTTTGAAAGCAAAGTCCAGCTCACAGAAGCTCAAATTAAAGCTTATTATGACAGACATCTTGAAGACTTTACATCACCTGAAAAAATTCAAGTGCAGTATATCGACTTAGATATAGCAAAGCTCAAAGATAAGATTCAAGTCTCTGATACGCAGATTAGTGCTCATTACAATGAAAATAAAGCTAGTTTTATTGAGCCAGAGCAAAGGCTACCAGCTCATATCTTTATTTTAAAAGACTCCGATAAAAGCATCAAAGAGCTTTATGCAAAACTTAATTCGGGTGTAAGCTTCTCTGAGTTAGTCAAAACTTATTCAGAAGATCCAGCGAGTGTAAATAAACAAGGTCAGCTTGAGTGGGTTAAATCAGGTGTTATGCCTGAAGCTTTTGATAAAGCGTTATTTGCACTTAAAAAAGGTCAAACTTCTGAAATTGTTGAAACCGAAACTGGATTTCATATTATTCAACTTATTGATATTCAAGAGCAGAAGCAAATTGAATTAGCGCGCGTTGAAAGTATTGTTATCGATCAAATTAAACAGCAGCAAGCATCAGACTTATTTTTCGAAGCAAGACAGAAGCTCACAGATTCAAGTTATGAAAGCCCAGAAGATCTAACGGCGGCGGCACAAACAACAGGTCTTCAAATTGAGCAAACAGCTATGTTTAATCAAGACAAAGCACCTGAAGCATTGAATCATAGTGTGGTTAAAAAAGCGTTGTCTTCAAAAGAAGTACTTACCGAAAGGCTTAATAGTGAGCTTTTAGAGATAGAGCAGGATCATGTAATGGTGGTCAGAGTCAAAGATTATGCACCCGCGCAAATCTTAGAACTTAAGACTGTCGAGCAGGAAATAAAGCAAACGCTGATTGCAGAATATTCTAAAACGCGAGCAAAAGAGCTTGCTCAGAAGGTACGTACTGAGCTGGAAGCGGGTAAAGAATCGAGCATAAGCTTTAAGACCCTCTCTTTATCTAGACAAAAGCCTTCTACAGAAGTAAGCCAAGAGCTTGTTCAAAAAGTATTTAAGTTACCTCAGCCAGATGATAATGCGAAGAGCATAGATGTATTAGAAACGAATTCAGGCTACCAGGTTGTGCAGTTAGAGTCAGTGAAGCAACATGACGTGCTCACAGAAGATTTTATTGAGTCGTATCAAAACCAGATTGAATCGAGGTTAAATCAAGTTGAATGGATGACTTTAATTACATTATTGAGGTCTCAAGCAGATATGACTGTTGAAAAAGAGAAGCTTGATAAATTATAGTTAGGTGTCATGGTTTAGAAAAAAAGCAGCCCGTATTAGTGAGCTGCTTTTTTGTTAAGGTAACTTGATTTTTGCTTTTGCTGGATCGGCATGTGCTCTATAAAGTGTTGCGGTATGTCCTATTTGCTGTATAACATAGCAATTCAAATGTTGACTGATAGTGTGTATAATCGATGCCTTAGTTTCTTTCTCTGCACCAGATACCTTAATCTTTATAAGTTCATGGTGCGCTAAAGCAGATTCTGTTTCAGTTAGTACAGCCTCTGTAAGTCCATGTTGACCTATCATGACTACAGGTTTAAGTTTGTGTGCAAGACCTTTTAGGTATTGCGTTTGTTTAGTAGTTAGTTTTTGCATAGATATAATTATCTTCTTTAGTTAGGTTGATTTTTGGTATTTTACCCTTACTTAGTCATAAGGGGAAATTTTATGTGGTGTTTTTGATGAATAATTCTAAAAATAGAAGTGTAAGCTCAAATCGTTGGATGAAAGAGCACTTTGATGACTATTACGTTCAGCAGGCTAAAAAGAGAGGCTTTCGCTCTAGAGCTGTGTTTAAGCTGGAAGAGATCCAAGAAAAAGACCATTTATTAGATAAAGGTATGACTGTTGTTGACCTTGGCGCAGCGCCTGGTGGTTGGTCGCAATTTGCACAGAGTATTGTTGGAGAGAGTGGCACAGTTGTGGCATGCGATATATTACCTATGGACTCGATTGCTGGTGTTGACTTTTTACAAGGTGATTTTCGTGAAGAGGTTGTACTTCAAGCTTTGTTAGATAGGTTAGGATGTGCTAAAGTAGACATTATTCTTTCTGATATAGCACCAAACATGAGTGGAACAGATTCTATTGACCAGCCTAAGTCCATGTATTTAGTTGAACTGGCTCTTGATATGTGCCATCAAGTGTTATCACAAAAAGGTTCTTTTATTGTAAAAGTATTTCAGGGTGAAGGTTTTGATCAGTATTTAGCTGAAGTAAAAAAAGCATTTACAACAGTTAAAATAAGGAAACCAAAATCTTCAAGACCTCGTTCAAGAGAAGTATATATCGTGGCTCAAGGTTATAAATTAAAATAACCTTATTTTGTTAATATTATAGTATTTTATGAGGTCAATAAATTGAGTGACATGGCTAAAAATTTAATTCTTTGGGTTGTCATTGCTGTTGTGTTGATGACAGTGTTCCAAGGATACTCTCCAACATCATCCAGTATAAAAATGGATTATACCCAGTTCTTAGATGCTGTTGAACATCGTGAGATTGCATCGGTTGAAGTACAACCAGATATGAGAACGATTATTGGGACGAAGAAAAATGGGCAGTCTTTCACTACAGTTATGCCTGTGATTGATCGCGATTTGATTAATGATTTAAAAAGAGCAAACGTTGCTCAATCAGGAAAAGCTTCTGAAGAGTCGAGCTTTCTCACACAAATCTTCATTTCATGGTTCCCCATGTTATTACTCATTGGTGTTTGGATCTTTTTTATGCGCCAGATGCAAGGTGGCGGCGGAAAGGGTGCAATGTCCTTTGGTAAGAGTAAAGCTAAGCTCATGAGCGAAGATCAGATTAAAACGACATTCCAAGATGTTGCAGGTTGTGATGAAGCAAAAGAAGAAGTCGTTGAACTGGTTGATTACCTCAAAGACCCAACTAAGTTCCAAAAGTTAGGTGGTCGTATACCTACAGGTGTATTGATGGTAGGTCCTCCTGGTACAGGTAAAACTTTGCTCGCTAAAGCGATAGCTGGAGAAGCTAGAGTTCCATTTTTTACAATTTCAGGATCTGATTTT
>DDNL01000053.1 GCA_002341165.1 Shewanellaceae bacterium UBA2521 | reverse complement strand
ATATCTTGTTAAAAACAGGTTTTGCCATGCAATCTAAGCTTGCGGAGACAAGAATATCTTCTTCAAAACAGGTTTTGTCATGTAATCTAAGTTTGAAGAGACAAGAGTATATTTTTAAAAACAGGTTTTGTCATGTATTGACAGGTTTTATCATGTACGCTAAGGTGTTTAACACTTTAAAAAGTTATCTAAAAATCTTGAGAGATGCTATATGGAGAAAAAAAGCAGTGGAGTAGATGTGCTAACAAATAATTTATCCGATTTACAAACAAGATTTTATAAAAAAAGCCATAAAATCGTCTTTGGCTCGCTGTCTCTTAGTGCAGTAGAGCATGACTTATTTGCGTTATTTTTATCTCGATTAGAAAAAAGCCATTGGGCTATCAAGAAAGATAAAAAACTGAGCACAGAAGCTGATTGGAACAGCATCTTATTAGATCAAAGTGCTTTTGTATGTCCTTCTTATACATTCAGTAATGATATGTTGTCGGAATGGTTTAAGGTAGAGAAAACAGAGCTGTACTCCTTACTCAATCTTCCTGCTAAGCGTCTCTCAGGTCGCGCTGTAGGTATAGAGGATAAAGATAATAAAAGCTTTTCATATATGGCACTCTTTAAGCGTGTAGAATACAAAAATGCTTGTTTGACTCTTGTGCCTAACGATCAGTTAATTAAGGAGTACTTATGCGTTTCAGAAGGCCATAGTCAGATCTCTCATGACATCTTCCGTCAACTAAAGCGTGAGTATTCGAAAAGACTGTATTCTATTTTATGTCGATTTAAGTCTTATGGAAAGCTACCGGAGTTTAAGATAGACGATATACGCGCATTATTTGGTTTATTAGATACAAATGGCAAGTTAAAAAAGACTTCATACAGCCGAACCCACGCTATTATAAGAGAAATTATTCAGCCAAGCATTGAAGAAATTGCATTACAAGAAAATAAAATAAACTTTTTTTCTGATGCAGATCAGCCTAAAAACTATGGATTTAGAACTATACGCACAGGGCGAAAAATAACGGCAATTAAGCTTTTGTTCGATTGGGATAAGGCTTAGTCGTATTGTGAAATCAATACAAGCAGGTGACAAGCCGTGGATAATCTGTGGTCGATTATTCGGATAAAATAACATGGAAAAGCATCGCTTTTGATTCGATAGATGAAAGTTAAATTTTATTGTATATCAGAACCTTATAAATTATTAACCTTCTCTTTAATCTTGTTTTGTTTGTTTTTTGAGTAGTCGCATCTTGATGTACCAAGCTTTCAAATCATTGTAAAACTTTCTTATTTCTTTAAAACTCTAGAAGCTACCTTGTTTCATGAGTAGTGCATATCTATTTTTTGATTTTTCTATCAACCAGGGGTGTGACTATGTATGTTTTGGTCATCTTTTAAACGGATAAGTATATAAGGCTTTTAAAAAATTTTGTTGATCTGTATAATTTAGAATCCTTAAACATAACAAGAGTTACTTATGAATCGAATTAAAAACTTGATAACTATTTTATTCTTTTTTTCAATGTGTTTATCAGCATTAAATGGTTGTACTTCCTCTACTCGAGGTGTTGATAATTCATTGCATGCAAGTGCACCTCAAGTGAGCCCCACTTTAAAAGAAGAAACTTATCACGGATTGAAACGCGTTGTAGCCATCTCCCGATTTACAGATGAAACCAAGCGTGGTCGTAGCTTGTTTTTTCAACAAAAAAATAGCGTCATAGGAAAACAAGCATCGGATATTCTGTCTACACGTTTATCTAGCACAGGTAAATTTATGATGCTTGAGCGTCAAGATTTAAAGAGTGTTCAAGCTGAGTCTGCATCTAAATCATACCAAGGTGCTGATTTTATCATTGTTGGATCTGTATCTGAATATGGCCGAGAGACAACGAGTGAAGTAGGGGTTTTTTCTCGTAACCGCGTACAAAAATCTTATGCTGCTGTGAATGTAAGACTGATTGATGTGCGCACTTCGGAAGTGATTTATTCAGAAGAGGCTCGGGGTGAAGCGCGTTCTGAAAATAACCATGTATTTGGAGTAGGAGAAACAGCTGGCTATAACAGTAGCTTAGATGATAAAGCGTTATCTGCTGCTATTTCTAAATTGGTTTCCAATGTGATTGAAAACTTAATGGATCTACCTTGGAAAGGTTATCTTGTCAATCAGCAAGATGATATGTTTTTCATGACAGGTGGACAAAACCAAGGTATTCATCAGGGCGATCTTTTTATGGTGAAGCTACAAGGGAAAAAAGTAAAAAACCCTCAAACAGGTAGTTTTGTCTATTTACCGAGAAAACAAGTTGCGCAAATTAAAGTCGTTGATTTTGTTGGTAAAGGTAAGAATAGCTTAAGTCGAGTTGAAGTTGTATCGGGCGCTATTGAGGGTCCATTGTCTGATTACACTGTGTTTGCATCGCAAAATAAGGATGGTAAATAATGTTAAAACATCTCTTTATGATTATCGCACTGTGTACGATAGTAGGCTGCTCTACCTCGTATCACGAATCGACACAAATAAGTGATGAAGCTTATCTTGCATTGAAAGGCGATCTAGAAGGTCTCACTTTGATCATTGATGAGCAATCTATAGACTTGAACGATAACGATGATATTGAGTCATATTACGTAGATGGTATTCAAACAACGCGCTTTGTGTTACCTCAAGGCCAGCATCAAGTTAAAATTTATCGTCATCAAAACATGATCGTACATCGTAAGATCTTTATTTCATCAGGTCATACATTTGAGGTTAAAATTTAATGTTGAGCAAAAATAGACTTGTATTACTTTGTTTTTTAAACCTGTGTTTGACAGCATGTCAGAGTCCTAAGACTCTTTATCACTGGAATGACTATTCTGAAACGCTGTATGAGTTTCAGAAAAACCCTTCAGCTGACACACAACAAGCACATATTGAGGGAATGCTTGAGATTGTAGAAGAAGCTGAGGAAGATAATCTACTTGTACCTCCCGGTGTTTATTTTGAGTTGGGTATTTATTTTTCTGAGCAAGGTCAGAAAGATAAAGCAAAGGCTTATTTTGCTAAAGAGCTTGAATGTTTTCCAGAGTCAGAAAAAATGATTGAACTTGCGCAATCGGAGATCAAGTCATGATAAGAAAAGTGATATATTTATGTATGGCATTTATCATGCTAGGTTGTCAGTCTCAGAAATCTCTACAGATGAAAAAAGTTGATGCGTTTGGTCTCATGTATCAAGAGAAACCTTTGTCCATTGTTGTAGTGCCTGTTATCAATAAAACTACAGCGGCAGATGCTGGAGATATTTATCAGGCGACGATTGCTCGCCCTCTTGCTGAAATGGGGTATTATGTCTTATCTATACCTTTTACACAGCAGTTGTTGAAACGTGAAGGTGTGTCTGATGGAGAGCTTGCGCAATTAGTAACCCCATCACGATATCATGAAGTTTTCGGCGCTGACGCTGTGTTGTTCGTTCAGATCAAGCAGTGGGACACAAACTATGTGGTCATAGCTGGCAGTGTTGTGGTTGCCGCTGATTTAGAGCTTAAGTCAACAAAAACCGGTAAAAGCTTATGGCGTTATTCGGGGCAGGTTGTGCATCAAACCAGTAAAGACACAGGTGCAGGCCCTATTGCTAACATGATTGCTACAGCAATTAACACTGCAGCTACGGAGTATTATGAAGTAGCCAAATCCGTGAATTACTTAATATTAAAAGATATTCCTCGAGGGCTTCACCATAAGTTATACCTAAAAGATCAAGACTTTGCATCAGGCGTTATCATCAATCAGCCTGAAACATCTTCATAGTATCTTCTTTGTTTGTTGAAGCCACTTTCATCTGAAAGTGGCTTTTGAGCCTTTCAACCATGCCCTGCTAGTAAACGCTGGGCAAGATGTTGAGCATTTCTAAATTCTAAATCGCGTTTGTAAGCATTGAAATAGCTTTGCTCTCTCTTTTCCAGCGTTGTTTCTTGAATCTTCAATTGAGGACTTTCCCACGCATAACGAGGTTGTTTAATTGAGAGATCAAGATAAAGATCATCGGTAAAAGGTTGGTTTAGAAGCTGATCTTTGAGATTGGCACCTTGCATCCCGGTCTGTTTGCTTACTGCATCAAAAATATTGACCATGGATGATAATCTATTTTTACGACTCATAAATTCAGCCTTAAGAGACACAAGCCTCGCCCCTTCAGGGATCATAAAATCAGCCCGATTACCATGCTTCACAGAACGTACTAAGATATCGGTTTTGGCCGATAAGGGCTCAAGTAAAGCAAGTCGATATAGATGAGGTTGACGTGCTTTTGATTGAGGTATCGTATTGAGATAGAAATCATAGCCATGAATACGCGCTTCATCTTCTGGCTTGAGTCGGTAGCGTAAGGTCACATAAAGAGGCTCTTTACTTTGGTTGTCTAAGCTTAAGCGCTTATATTGCATAGTGCTGAGTCCGTGATCTATTTTGTAAATATATTTTTTGTGAGAAGATAAAGGCTGGTAGCTGCGATGAATGGCAACAGAGCCTACTTTGTAGCTTACATGATTCATATCACATAACTTAGGTTGAATGCGAAAGGTGTTAGAAAAGTGACCTTGCAGATGAAAACATATCATATGCTGCGCGCTGTGTTCGTCTAATGTTTGACGGTCAATACGACGCATATAAGAGCCCGAGCGAGTATCTAGAGCGTAGGTTGTTAAAGCCTGTATCGCTTCAAATTTATTCGCATCGAGTGTTACATATTGGGTGTCATGCGCAGGTAAGATAAGGGTTTCATCTAATCCTTCAAATGTGATATGTGCTCTTGAGTGTGAAGCATTAGAAAAGTACAGAGTATAAGCTTGATGTGATTCGTTTTGTGAGCCTAAATGTTCTACTTCACCACGCTGTGCATACTCAGTTAATGTATCGGACTTATGATGTTGCTTGGTTTGAGCTGCTAAGGCTTCATCGGGTACCTCTAATTCCATTAAATCTTCATTTAGATGGATGTAATGTGTACCGATCCAAAGGTGACCTTGAGCTTCAGGACTGATATGTAGAGTCAAATAGCGCTCCTGCTGCGTAGAAGACTGGCTGATCTTAATGATGCGTTGCCTTTCGTCGATATCAAGCTCTAGCCTGTCTGTGCTCTCTGTAGTAGGTAGTTCAAAGTGCCATAGAGTTTTTGCATGACCTCCCATGAGGTGCATCTGTACATGTTTATGCTGCAGTGCTTTATGCTGCGTTGTAGCAAAAAAATGACTGTGTATACGATACACCTGATGATGCTGATCTTGGGTGGGTGCTTTGAGTTTGTACTGCATAAAAGCTAAGTGTGGCGTAATCCATCTGCCAACAGGCAAAATGATATCAAAGGACTTGGAAGGCAGCTTGACGGTAACGGGCGTTATATGTCTTGTTTTTTTGCCGATGTGAGAGATGTGGCGGTCTTCTCTGAACAGCGAACGCCAATCACCATACACATGATGTTCTAAATGGAGTGCGATGGATGCACCGATTTGATCATTTCTGGTATAAATTCCTTTTTCTTTTGTAGTCAAGACCTTACGCTGCCATGCTCTTGTATGGTGAGATGAGGTAGGTAATACCAAGGCATCTATTTCACTTACAGGTGTGATTGAAGGGGCTTGAGTTGCACCTTGTTGAAACGCAAGCTTATAAAAAGGCTCTTCTTTTTTGAGCAGTACCTCACGTACATTAATACGATGTGCTGAAGCCGGTTGCAGGTATTTATCTTGTGAGGTCATCAAACCAAAAGGTAAGCCGCGCGTTTTCTGGGTTAAAAAAAGTGTGCCTTCAGCTTTTACCTTGAGGTTATGTCCCGTGAGATCGAGCTCGCTTAAAAGCATGTCCTCATCTTTAACAGGCCATAAAACTCGATGACCATTATAAGCATCTTTGCCGATAGCGTAGAGTTTGCTTTGATCAGCATAACTTTGGGTGTATTTATGATGCAGCTGATGCAAATAGAGCTGTGCTTGTTCAATATCCGACATTTTCTGATAACGCTGACTTAGTGCAAAATTCGTGATCATGTTCGCGCCTGTTAAAAGCGCAACAGGCACTAAG
Organism: Shewanellaceae bacterium UBA2521; assembly: GCA_002341165.1. Classification (GTDB taxonomy): domain Bacteria; phylum Pseudomonadota; class Gammaproteobacteria; order Enterobacterales; family Shewanellaceae; genus UBA2521. Next base: position 7,154 of record DDNL01000053.1, on the reverse strand, counting down.
AGCGTGGGCACAGACATAGACCAACCAGACCATTGTGCTGCCATCAAGACAGCAGGATATCCTAATCCGGCACCAATATTGGCAAAAGATTGGATGGCTTGAGCTTGATAATAGTGGCTTTCTGCTTCGGTATAAGCAACTTGTGCCTGATCCACTAAATAAGCACCATAAGCTAGATCATAGATATCAAAAACAGCACCTCCAACATTTAAGGCGGTAAACAGACCACTTGAAAGACCTTTTATGCTGGAAGTTTGAACTTTAGCTTGTGCGGGCTGAGGTGTTTTAGTGTGTACCGAGGTCTCTGGGTGTACTTTTGCTTTAGAAGACTTAAGTGGTTGGCACAGCGGTGCTACAAGAGAGCGGCGCGAACGGTGTATATGGCGTGGCTTGGGTACGGGTTGGTGTGATAAGTCAGGTGCACAAATACGTGTTAAATCGTTGACTTGTTGTCTTAACTGCAATAGATTTTGGCGTGGTAATTTTTGTGCAATCTTCTGTATCAGTTGCTGTTCAGAGGTTTTCAATGCTGCGAATGTTTTGCGATAGTGTTGAATATATACTTCTGCTTGATCCATGACCTGAACCCATCGGTTCAAATAGGAACGTATTTCAAATTGCACTGCATTTTTTATCGTTAAAGGCCGCTTGTGATCGCTTGAATTTAAAAAAGGTACTTTTTTATCTATCTTGAGTAGACGCTTCATACTCTCTTTAAATTGCATGATGGTATCAAATCGCTTATCAATACGATGCATAGATGTGCGCAGCGCATCGGCATGCTCTAAAATCTCTAAAATTATGTTTTTGTTTGGATGATGTGCATGATGCAACTGTAGCTCTTGTCGTATCGAGTTGATCATGCTGTAGTAGTTGGTCACATAAGTGCTATTTCGGTATCTACCCATCTCTTTGGTTTGTAACACACTATCCATGATGCTTATTTGCTGAATTTTTTCTTGGATATCCTGTACCAAATAGATATTGGGTGCATGATAAGCATACTGATGCAAGTTCCGTAAAATAGCTGTTGCCGCTTTTTTGAATGGGCTAGGAAACTGATGTACTTCTGGCTTTATATTTTGCTCTAGTAACTGCCATAAGTTGATTCTGAGCTTTGCCAGCACAAGGTCATGATCAGCAAAGTAAAAAGCTGCGCCTAATTTTTGATAGGCAGACCATTGTTTTTGCATTTTTTGGGCAAAATCTAGTGGACTTTTTACTTGATGAACTTGGTATTGCACGGGAACAGACTCTCTTGCTGCACCGACATCACTGATTTTAAATTTGATAGCATCTGCCGGAGGATGAGCTTTGGAGTGGGTTTCAACGGTATAGTTCCAAAGAGAGGTGGTTGTGTCGAATTGAGCTGATGTGATATGACCTTTAACGCCTTGAGCTATATCAAATTCAAATAGGTCGGTTGGTACTTTGATCTGTTTGGTTATATGTAAAGGCATCAGCTCTATCGTATTTCGGGCATTGACATGCTTACCTTTTAGGTCACTAAGCGTGGTGATTAAAGCACTATGAATGATGCGCCGGTTGGCTTCAGATAGAGGTCTTCTTGTGGGCATGGCGATATCAAGTTCATTGAACACCTCTTCGTAATCTAGTGGTTTAGCGCTGATCTCTTCTACCATACGATAAAAACTTGCTTGCTGATCACCCGATAGGTTTTGAAAGGCTCGTAAAGCTTTAAATAGATCTATATCTTGCGTTGAATACTGATGACTACGAAGTCTTGCTAAGGTGCCCAGTTTCCGCTCAAAATCAAGTAACCGCTGCTGTTGAAATGGCGTTAGATTTTCATTCCAGCGTACAGAGCGTAACAGCTTTTTACCGATAAAACTTTGAAAATTTGTCAGATCATCTTCGAAAACACCTAATTGAAGAGCTGGTAGCATGTCTTGAGACGTTACTGAATAGTTTAGGATGCGTTGAGAACGTACCAGCGCTGCTTGGACTTCACGTTGCATTTTATTTAAATGTTGTTGGCTTTGTGTGGGGATTTGTATGATTTGATTTAAATCATGACTCAATAGTTTGTTGGCCCAATAAGATCGTTGCTGTAAACGATTTGCAGAAGAAGGAGCGTGAAGCTCAACTTCAATGGCTTCTAGCAACAAAGATCTTTCGGGTGTTTCCATTATTTTAAGCTGACTTCTCGCATGGAATTGATTAACTTGTGCTTGTAAAAATGTGTCTACAGAATGCACAGAGCTCTCAATTTTCGCTATATTCTGTTGCAACACGGTCGCATTGCGTAATAATCGCGAGCGTTCAACTTCGTCAGATATCATATCTAATTTAAGTGAGATATAATCTTCTTTCTTGAATGTATGTAACAGATCATGCCATTCTTCAATAGAATGCGCAGAATGCGTTTGATTCTGTAGCAAAAGTTGTGCTTCTATCTCCTGCAAATGTGCGCTTTTTTGAGTGAGAGATGTACTGTAATCACGAATCAGATCTTGGAAGTGTTCTGATAATTCAAATACTTGAGTCTGGACTTGTTGAATGTATTTTTGAGTTTGTTCATCGGGAAGCTGGGGACTAAAAGGGGGGATCGAGCTTCCAGATATGACGGATGCACGAGAATCATGGTTCAACAGTTCTGCTGCCGTTACCCTTTCAACCTCATGTGAAACTATTGACTGCCTTTGTGATGATATATAGGCTGGATTATCAAAACCAGAGCCTTCAGTGTCTGAATGGGCTGATCCTGAGAATAATTGTGATAAAAATACTTCGACTCGTTCGATGGAAGAGGACAGACTTGCCTTAGCTGGAGAAGATAAAGTCAGGCAAAGACAGAAACAGAAACCTGAAACAAAATATTTCATTTTTTAACATATCCTTTTTAAAAAAATTATTTTTCTTCAAGTAGTTTACGGATGAAAAGAAATATAAAAAGTTTTTTATGCTCAATAAGAAATAAAATAGAAAAAAAGAAGGTACTGTTAAATAAATATATGTTTATTGTTTTTTAATGATGAATATAATTCTCATAAATCGAATCAGTTCTAATTTTCTTCTTAGCTTATTTAGATATGAAAATTGATAAACATCAATTTTGTTCTAAATGCCTGAAGTTTCACATGTGAAACTTGCAAGAGCGTAACGCCAGCGATTGCTTTCACTCACAAGTACATACCGTCAAGATATTTTGACAAAGTGATGTTCACCTTATCTTCAACTTTTATTAACCTTGATGTAGCAAAAGCATGTTTTTAGTGGCAGGGGGCTCTAGTTCGTGTATGGTATGGAGCAAGATTTCTATCGGCATAAGTGGTCATGTGGTGTTTTAGACTTGCATGACATCAGCAGCGATAAATCAAAAAAATAATGAATAGAATATAAAGGAGCGCTATATGTCACGTAATTATTGGGGTTATCGAATCTGTACAGAGAACATGGATTTCTTTTTTGAAGAATTAAAAGAGGGACGATTAAGACAAGGCTGGGGATTTGATCCAGGTCAAGATTTACGTGATTTCACCGTTGATAAAAAAGCAAAGCCTAACCTATCGATTTTTAACTCGGTTAAAAAAGGTGATATTTTAGTTATACCTAGGCTTCCGACTTGGGATGAAGTAATGCTTGCTGAAGCGACAGAAGACTTTAATCAAGGATATCAATACCAGATAGATAGCGAACGTGGAGATTTTGGTCATATTTTCCCTGCAAAAATTATCAAAAGTTTTGATCGTCATCATGCTTTAGTTCAAGGTGATTTACGCAAAACCTTGAGACAACGGCCACGATTTTGGAATGCAAATCATTGCCAAGAAACTATAGATAGTTTGATTCAGACTTCAGAAACATTAGATAGCAGCTTGCCAGCAAGCTATCGTTTTGAACATGCGCTGCATAAAACTTTTGTAGAGACTGATTTCTCTGAGGCATTTTCTCGAGAAATGATGAAGCACCTATCAAATGAAGAATGGGAATATGCTTTAGTTTCTTGTTTAGAGTCTATTTTACCTAAGCCAATTTGTGTTGAAAGAGTAGGGGGGCGTCAGGAGGAAGAGCATGGTACAGATATTCTCATTAGGTTACCTGGACTCTTAGATAAACAATATGGTATTGCAATTCAAGTGAAAGACTATCAAGGCGTGATGTCTGAAGATGCGATTGAGCAGATTCGTAAAGCTGATGCTTATTGGAACCAAGAGAACCTTATACTCGTTGATAAATATATTATTGTGACAGGGTGTCATAAAGAAGATCAAACCACAGCGATTCAGCAGGTTGAAGATGTGACGATTTTATATGGTCAAGATCTACAAAGACTCTTGCAAGAAAGTGTGAAAAAACGCTTCGAATTGTCTTGAGTATTCAAATAAAGTATAAGAAAAGTTGCTGTCCTCAAAGAAAAGAGCGTGATGAAACACGCTCTTTAAATCTTCTTATGACGAAACAGTCGAAACAGGAGCTGAAGCAGACTGAGTATATTTATCTAAAGCCAAGGCTGCAAAAAAGCATAAACTTCCAAATGACATAAACAAACCAATATATGCCTGTCCATATTGAGAAAGAATACTTACAACCAGTGGTGTAAAAGCACCCAAACTAGCAACAGCTAAGTTCATACCCGTTGCTATAGTAGCAACTTTATTATTTGATGGAGCCGCATTAAACATCACTGTTCCTGTAGATGAATAAACGAGTGCAAAGAATAAAGTAAGAAATACCTGAGCTATGATTATAGCTGGCCAAGTTCCCATAGATTGAAGGGCGTAAACAGGCATTGCCAAGAACATAATAATAAAGTAACTTCTTTTTAAGATGACTTGACAGTGACTAAACTTATCAATAAGAGAACTAACAATAAAGCAGGTGACAAATAAAATGATATTAAAGAAAGCTGGCAAATATGATTGCATATAAGGATCAGCAGTAAATTTTTTAATAATGATAGAGTTTGAAACAGCTATATTGTGAAAGATGATTGTTGCAGGAGCTGTTAATAAAAAAATCTTAAATACTTGTATCAATTGCACAGATTCTTTTTTCTTTGTTTCATGAATACATACAGTTTCAGATAGCTTACTCTTGAAATAATAACTTAGGATAATGTTAATTAAGCCTAGTAATAAAGGTATTTTCCAACCAAAGCTATACATCTGATCTTCAGTTAAGAAAAGCTTGATACTGAAAACTAAACCAATAGAAAGCGCTACAGACAAAACTGGAAATGCCCATATTAGAGCATTTGTTCTGGCCTGCTCATTTTCTTTTGCTCCTTCAAGTAAGTAAACGAATGCTGTAGCACTTTCACCTGAAAATGAGAATGATTGAACCATCTGACAGAAAAAAAAGAAACACGTCGCCAAAATACCGAATTGGTGATAGCTGGGTAGTATAGCCATCGTTAATGTTGCAATACCCGTGGCTATACTGATAAAGATAAGTGTTGGTTTTCTTCCATATCTGTCTGCATAAGAGCCAATTAAGAAGCCCCCTAACGGTCTTAAAACATAACGTAAGCCAAAGCCTACCCAATAAATGAAGCTTGAATCGCTTCCAAAAACACTCTCCGGAATAAAATTCGCTTGTATATAATCTTTCAAAGCTAAATAAATAGCCAGATCATAGTATTCTATAGCCTTTCCAAAAGAAACGGCCAATACTCTCTTCCATGATTGCATAATATTTCAAATTGCCTCTTTGTAAAAACTTTGGCTGCAAACAGCAAGCACACCATAATCCATTAATATATGGCACATTTGTGATGTTGACATATTTTTATTCTTCAGTTTTCCTTTAATGTTAGTAATAACTTTTCTAACTGCTGTTTCAGAGCAACCATGAAGTTGTGCAATTTCTCTATGATTCATATGAAGCGTAATATGTTCAATATATTTTAGCTCTTTAGCTGTTAAAACAATGTCTTGGAATTTATATTTCTCATAATTTATAAAAGAATTGTCTTGATTTTCTGTACTACCATCATGACTATGCATTGATCTTAATTCATGCATGGTCGTTAATTCTAGAGTAATATTAGGTTTACTTTTTCTTATTTTGGTTGCTTCATAAGATAATTGCTTAAATGCCTTGTTAACCTCTAAATACTCATATGGTGATAAAAGACGATGACAACCAAGAGTCAATAGTTCATAACCTTCTGAAACCTTATTAAATAGATCTAATTTATGAAATGTTTTTCCTATAAATTTTTTATAACTATGATAAATGTCATTAGAGTTATGCCAATATTTCCCTTTATTTCTAATTCTATCAACTATGAGCGAATGTAAATTTTTTTCATTATATTGACAATACCAATCATAAGATGTGGTCATCGGCATTCTCGTACCTTTTACGATATCTAAATGACCGTAACCGCATTCATATATACCTAGATGACTTAAGTGAGATTGTACCCACTGTTGCATATCATGCGAAACTTGCTTCATATTTTTATGGTGAATATTCATATTCGTAATCCTTTTTTTCAGGCTTCGCATAGCTGCTGTCCTTATATATAATTGATGGAATCCCTTGACCTATGCGCTTTCATATTAATGAGTTGATAATGTTATGATGTGGCGAAGTGTTCGGGGAACAGTTGTTTTCGCTTTTTAAGGTAAACCCGTTGCGGGATTTTAGGCTGATGATATTTATCTTTAATCGATGTAAAAATCTGTTTCACTCTAATAAGCGGTAATTTCATCTGCTCAGCAATTTCATCGTCTTCATACCACTGCACACGCAAGCTTAAAGCTTGGTCTTCTTGCGCTGATAAAGTTGGCTCTTCAAGCGGTTCAAAGAGGGATTCATCAAACTCAATCTTCATGGCGTCAAGCTGCGCTTGCTCTTCTTTAGCAAACTGTATTTGTTTTTGTAAAATTTCCTTTATGTTATGTATATCAAACACCATACTCGGATACTTTGTCTGTAAACGTATAGATTCATATTTGAATTCATTTAAGGCATCGACCATTTGACTCAAACTATCGATACCTAATTCTTCGGTATGACCTATTTCCAACAAATGAAAGCCATGTTTGCCTTTTAAACCGAAATCGGTTTTTTTCCAATCCACATTAGCATGATGTGCTTGCATCCAACTTGTATAAGCTTGCGTCGTCAAAGCATCTTCTTTCCAGGCATGAGAAAATTCTTTTAACCGAAATGCCATATCC
>DDNL01000040.1 GCA_002341165.1 Shewanellaceae bacterium UBA2521 | reverse complement strand
GAAATTTGGAATTTAGTTTTCATGCAATATAACCGTCAAAGTGATGGTCAGCTTGAGCCTTTACCTCGGCCTTCCGTCGATACAGGTATGGGACTTGAACGCATTGCAGCTATTTTACAAGGTGTGCACTCTAATTATGAGATTGACATTTTTCAAGACTTGATTGCACACATAGCCAAGCAGCTTGAAGTCGAAGATGTAAGCCATACCTCGTTGCGTGTGATTGCTGATCATATTCGTTCTTGTGCTTTTTTAATTGCAGATGGTGTGATGCCTTCGAATGAAGGACGTGGTTATGTGCTCAGGCGTATTATTCGTCGTGCTGTGCGTCATGGGAACAAGCTAGGTGCCCGTGGTCCTTTCTTCTATCAACTCGTTGATGTGCTAGAACAGGTGATGGGAGATGCAGGCTCGGTACTTAAGCAGCATAAAAGTCGGGTAGAAAAAGCCTTGCAAGCTGAAGAAGAGCAGTTTGCTCGCACTTTAGAGCGAGGCATGACCTTGCTCGAAGATGAACTCAGTCAACTCGATGGGCAAACGCTTGCAGGGGATGTGGTGTTTAAACTCTATGATACTTATGGTTTCCCTGCTGATTTGACAGCCGATGTGTGCCGTGAACGCGATATCAACATTGATGAAGCAGGCTTTGAAGTTGCGATGCAAGAGCAAAAAGCACGCGCTGTTGCAGCAAGCCAATTTGATAAAGACTATAACGATCAACTCCACATCGATCACAGTTCATATTTTGATGGCTATGATAGCTTGAGCAGACAAAGCCGAGTGGTTGCTTTGTATCGTGATCAGCAGTCTATCACACAGGTACAAGCAGGAGATGAGGTCTTGATTGTTTTAGATCAAACGGCTTTTTATCCTGAATCTGGTGGACAAGTGGGCGATCAAGGACAGCTCACTCATGCGCAGACGTTGATTGAAGTGCGTGATGTACAAAAAATGGGGCAGGCGATTGCGCATATCTGTACAGTACAAGCGGGACAATTAGCAGTTGGAGATACGCTGACGTGCCAAGTCAATCAGGAGACACGTGCAGCGACCACATTACATCATTCTGCAACCCATTTATTACATGCTGCGTTACGGCATATATTGGGGGATCATGTGATGCAAAAAGGCTCTTTGGTCCGTCCAGATGTGTTACGTTTTGATTTTTCTCATTTTGAGGCTATGACCGCAGATGAACTTCATCAAGTGGAGTTGCGTATCAATGAAGATATTGCCAAGCAGTATCAGGTTGAAACGGCTTCTATGGATATTGAAGCGGCAAAGGCAAAAGGAGCCATGGCACTGTTCGGTGAGAAATATGGCGATGAAGTGCGCGTTGTACAGATGGGAGAAGCTTCTATTGAGCTGTGTGGTGGTACGCATGTTCGTAATAGTGGAGATTTAAGCCTGTTTAAACTGATTTCAGAGCGGGGTATCGCTTCAGGTGTAAGACGTATTGAAGCTGTAGCAGGCGATTATGCTCGTGCTCATTGCCAATCTTTACTTGCGGCGCAGTCAGAGAAGCTGTTGCAGGCACAGCAGCGTTTAGTCCATACGGTGGGTCAGTATAATGATTTAGCCTCAGAGCTCAATATAGCAGCTTTGAGCGTGCCACAGGCGGTAGAGCTGCCTCAGGTTGACTTGGAAGATGTGCAGGGCATGGCGGTTTTACATGCTTTAGATGCTACGCGCACAAGATTGAGCACAAAAGAGCAAGATATCATCACTCAGGTGAAAAGCTATGAGAAAAAGCTCAAGCAGCTTAAAGATCAGCAAGCAGCTCAAGCAGGAGCGCATTTAGCAGCAATGGTTGAGACAGTGGAAGGAATTAACCTCCTTGTGCAAAAACTAGACGCTACCGAGCCTAAAGCGTTAAGAGGCTTAGTCGATGAGCTAAAACAGAAGATAGGTACAGGAATTATTGTTCTTGGTTTGTCGCAGGAGCAAAAGGTCAACCTCATTGTAGGTGTGACCCAAGATCTCACGGATCGCTTTAAAGCGGGAGAGTTGGTCTCTCTACTGGCTCAGGAAGTTGGTGGTAAAGGGGGCGGTCGCCCAGATCTTGCCCAAGCAGGAGGTAATAAGCCGGATCAACTTGAATACGCTCTGGCTCAAGCTAAGCCTTGGTTATTAGATAAAATATCCTAATTTATATTTATTTTTTGAAGTATATCAAAGTGAAAAACACCCTTTTTAGGGTGTTTTTTTATATTGTGTCGGATTGGCTTAGATTTTGAATTAAGAATATCACAGCATGCTAAGACTGAAAAATTAAAATAGAAATGTATGTAAATAGGTATTTTAAATTGTTTTTTTGTTAATAAATGTGTTTTTAGTTAACTTATTTGTGGTTCTATGGTTGTTTAGATGGTAAGTAAAAACAAATAAAAGTGATTTATTTCATTTTTATGCTTAAAAACGGTGCAATTCAATTTGGTTAACTTTATAATACGCTTTTATGCTTGTTAGGCAAATGGTGCCGTCGAGCAAGCAACAGAGTTAGCAATTAAGGAGCTGAATAATGCTAATTTTAACTCGTCGAGTTGGAGAAACTCTCATCATCGGTGATGATGTAACAATTACCGTCTGGGGTGTTCGTGGTAACCAAGTTCGTATTGGTATCGACGCACCAAAAGATGTGGCAGTACATCGCGAAGAAATCTATCAGCGTATTCAAGCTGAAAAAGGTGAAGCGAATGTCGAGTCCCAAAGAGCAGATGCAGTTATTGAGAAGAAGTCATCTTCGGAAGAAAATAACACAATCTAATAACAAAAAAGCCAGCAATTATTCTGGCTTTTTTGTTATATAATATTTGGCGTTTAAATCTATGTTTACTTTTTCTCTACCGATTTTCCTATTTTAGACCTGCTGCGCGCGGATATAAATCATCAGTGATTCAGTTTAGTTAGATAGAGATAATAAGCCTATATAGGCTTATTTTTTATTCATTATTCCTGTCTAGAAGCCTGATTTGTATAAAAACAAAACAAACAAGCATGAACTTTGTTTTTTTTTACAAAAAGAGTTTGACTTATTTTTCTGGGACAGTAATATGAGCGCCAGATGTTGGTGAGGTGGCCGAGCGGCTGAAGGCGCTCCCCTGCTAAG
>DDNL01000039.1:459-29259 GCA_002341165.1 Shewanellaceae bacterium UBA2521 | reverse complement strand
TTATGTAGAAACCTCACAGCAACAAGAAAGTCGTAGTCAGTTTCGGCGACGGTGCAAAAAAGAATTTTTAGCTTATTTGCGCATAAGAGAATGGCAAGACTTGTACACGCAACTCAAGCAAAGTGTGAAAGATTTAGGTGCACAGATCAATACACAAGAAGCGCCGGCAGATTTAATTCATCAGGCTTTACTTTCTGGGCTGCTCAGTCACATTGGCATGAAAGATCCAGAAGGTTATTTTATTGCAGCGCGTTCACGTAAGTTTTTTGTTTTTCCTGGCTCTGGTTTAGCAAAAAAACCTCCTGCTTGGTTGATGGCTGCGCAGTTGGTTGAAACAAGTCGTCTTTTTGCGAGAGAGTGTGCGCAGATTGATCCCGCTTGGATAGAGTCATGGGCACAACATCTGGTAAAAAAAGATTATAGCGATCCAAGGTTTGATACCAAAACATCAAGCGTTATTGCTTTTGAAACACAGCGTTTATACGGCTTGCCTGTTGTACATCGCCGTAAATGTCAGTTTGGTGCTATTGATCCTAAACAAGCTCGAGAGATTTTTATTCGTCAAGCTCTAGTTGAAGGCTTATGGCGTTGTAAAGCATCTTTTTTTAAACATAATCAGGCTTTATTAGAAGATGTATACACTTTGGAAAACAAATCCAGACGTCGTGATCTGGTAGTCGATGAAGAACGCCTCTTTGATTTCTATAATCAACGTCTTCCTGAAGCAATGTATAACGCGCAATTGTTCTTAGGTTGGTGGCAAAAGCAAAAGCAAAAAGCACCTGACTATTTAAATTTTACCGAGCAAGATATTCTGGCGCAAGATACACAGCATATTTCTAAATACGATTTTCCTGATCATTTTGTATATCAAAAATTAAAACTGCCGCTCACTTATCAATTTGAGCCTCAGCAAGAAGACGATGGGGTATCGGTAAGACTCCCTGTTGGTGTACTCAATCAAATTGAACCGCAGCCTTTTGAATGGTTGGTGCCAGGTATGTTGCAAGAAAAGCTGGTAGCGTGGATTAAAGCACTGCCAAAAGTGAAACGTAAGCGTTTTGTACCTGCACCTCAATATGCTCAAGCTTGTTTTGAGTCTTTGCCTTTTGGTGAGGGAGATCTCTTGAGTTTGTTTTGTAAGCATCTGCAACGTATGACGGGCGAGCCTGTTGTGAAAGAAGATTTCTTAGACGTGGAGTTACCTGAGCATTTGAAGATGAACTATCAGATTATGAATGCACAAGGGCACATGATAGCGCAAGGACGTGATTTGTCTTTGCTGCAAGGTCAATTACAAAACCAGGTAGAGCAAGTGATGGTCGATTTGGCCGATGATACCATGCAACATAGTGGCTTAACGACTTGGAGTTGTGGTGATATTGCAGCCGAATATGAAAAAAAGCAGGCCGGTTTATATCTCAAGGCTTATCCCGCTTTAGTGGATGATAAAGATAGTGTTGCTGTGAAGCTTTTTGATGATCAGTTGGATGCAATACGTGCTCATCAGCAAGGCTTAAGGCGTCTGTTATTACTCAATATGACTTCACCTATTCGTCATCTAGAGCGTAATCTATCGAATAAAGCAAAGCTTGCATTGTATTTCAATCCTATGGGACAGATTCAGCAACTTCTAGATGATCTCATGGCTGCATCTATTGATGATATTCTTGCTCAGCGAGGAGAAGAAATACGTTCTGAAGCTGCTTTTGCTCAAGCGCAAGAGCAGGTGCGTTCTGATCTTTTTGAAAAAACAGAAGCTGTTGCACTCGAAGTTGAAAAGATCTTGGTATTACATCAAGCCTTGCGAAAAAGATTTAAAGGTCGCGTTCAACTGGATTGGGCTTTTGCTTTATCTGATATGCAGCAGCAACTGGATCAATTGGTATTCAAAGGCTTTGTAACGAAGATGGGTGTGCATAGGCTTAAGGATATATATCGCTATCTACAAGCTATGGAAAAGCGCTTAGAAAAGCTCAGCATAGATATACATCGTGATCGAGCGCATTGTGTTAAAGTTCAACATGTCGAAAAGCTATATCGCGCTAAGCTCAATCAAATTAGCAGACACGATACACCTTCTGATGCATGTCTTGATATACGTTGGATGATAGAAGAATTGCGTGTTTCTTTTTTCGCTCAATCGTTGGGAACGCGTTATCCTATTTCAGTGCAACGCATTGAACAAGCAATAAAAACTTTAGATTAATATTTGCAAAAACAAGAGAACTTTTGTATTTTAAATTTGCTTTTAATAACAAAAGGAATTTAAATTATGAGAGATTCTCTTGAGCAATTGTCTAAAGGATCAGTTTATTTGCACTGGTTTGTCGCGTTGAATGTTTTGGTCTTGACAGGTGTGGGCATCTTCATGACTCAAACCAAGTCTTACTTTATGTATCCCGTTCATAAATCGTTTGGTACTATCATGTTTGTGTTCATCACTTGGCGTTTGGTAAGACGTCTTATGATAGGTTTTCCACCGATGATAGGTCGTTCAAGTGTGTTTGAAAAATGGTTAGCCAGAATAACACATAGTTCTCTATTGATTGCTTCGATCTTGATGCCTATTTCAGGTATGACTATGTCTGTCTTAGGAGGACGAGGGCTAGCTATCTTTGGTTTTAGTCTCGTTGATCCAAATATGAATCCTGCTGATCCTACAAAAATTATGCCTTTACACAAAGGGTTGGCTCATATTGCACATGAGGCACACCATTTTGTTGCTTGGATATTTTTAGCTTTGATTGTATTGCATGTGCTCGCAGCAATGAAGCATCACTTTTTTTATCGTGATCCAACATTGCGTCGTATGCTGGGTAAAAAAGTTGAGTTACCTAAAGCTTAATCTTGAGTTGTCTCTTTATGGTCTGGATTGTAGAGCGTATCAAGAAGCACCAATAAGGTTGCATGACCACCTAGATGTTTAGGTGCGACATGAAATGCAACAACATGAGGGTGTTGAGCGAGCCATCTTGGCACCTGCTGTTTGAGGATCCCTTTACCGTGGCCATGTGTAATACAAATACAGGTCAAACTTTGTTGTTTGGCTTGTGCTAAGTCTTCAATGAGCATCCGCTTCGCCTGAGTTTGAGTTAAACCATGCAAATCTATAGTCGCTTCAGGCTCAAAGTCTCCTCGTCTTAATTGTTTAAGCTGGTGGGTTGACCCATCACGATGATAACGCATAGAACCTTCTTCAGGTAAAAGAGGATGATAATCATCAGACAAGCTCACTTCAAGCTGCTCTTTAGGTGGTTTTATCTTAGATTTCTCATGTGTTGGGCATCGCTTAAAAAAGTGCTTATCTTGCTTTATTGTTTTGATTTCAGCATCTTTTAGTAGATCTTTAAAGCTTTCAGAGTTTAAATTCGGTTTTTTTTCCATAAAATTATCAATATAAGTTATTCTAATGACCTGCAATTTGTTACAATCTTACCATATTTTTAAAAGGAGTTCTTTGTGGATAAACAGTCTATTGAGCATGCTGTTGAAGATTTATCTACTATCGATGATTTTATTCGTTGGTCGGTAAGTCAATTTAATACGCATAACTTATTTTTTGGTCATGGTACAAACGATTCTTGGGATGAAGCCGTTGCTTTAGTGTTTAGTGCTTTGCATTTACCTTTTGAAGCTTCAGAGTATGTAAGACATACAAAATTGGTGCGTTCAGAGCGCGAATACATTGCAGATTTAGTACATCGTCGAGTGAATGAGCGTATACCTGTCCCTTATCTTGTGAACCGTGCTTGGTTTTGTCATTTAGAATTTTTTGTTGATGAGCGTGTATTGATTCCAAGATCGCCAATAGGTGAAATGATTGAACAAGAGTTTCTTCCTTGGATTGACTCAGGCTCTGTGCATCGTGTTCTTGATTTGTGTACAGGTAGTGGCTGTATTGCTATTGCTTGTTCTTATGCTTTTCCAGATGCAGAAATTGATGCGGTAGATATCAGTACTGATGCGTTAGATGTAGCGCAAGTTAATATTGAGCAATTAGATTGCATGGAAAAAGTGTTTCCCATTCAATCCGATGTATTCGATCAGATCCCAGAAGGAGTGCGTTACGATGTGATCGTTTCTAATCCTCCCTATGTAGACAGTCAAGATTTTGAGCAAATGCCTGTTGAGTTTACACATGAGCCTGAACTTGCATTAGTCTCGGGTCGCGATGGTCTGCATTTAACAAAGCGTATCCTCGCACAAGCTGCAGATTACTTAAACGATGAAGGTATTTTGATTGTTGAAGTCGGTGACTCCATGTTACAACTGGTTAACCAATATCCCGAAGTGGATTTTAACTGGGTTGAATTCAAACGGGGTGGTGATGGTGTCTTCGTCTTAACGAAAGCACAGTTAATCAAGTATAAAACTTGTTTTGATATTACAATATAATTAGCTAAGGTGAAAAGATAATGACAGGAAGTACAATAGGACATACTTTTCGTGTGACCACCTTTGGTGAAAGTCACGGTGTGGCTTTAGGTTGCATTATTGATGGATGTCCCCCCAACCTTGCTTTACATGAAGCAGATATTCAATCTGCCTTGGATCGCCGTCGTCCAGGGCGTAATGACTATACGACAAAACGCTCCGAGCCTGATCAAGTTCAGATTTTATCGGGTGTATTTGAAGGTAAAACAACAGGTACGCCTATTGGTTTGCTGATTAAAAATCAAGATCAACGCTCTAGAGATTATGATCAGATTAAGCATGTTTTTCGTCCAGGGCATGCAGATTGGAGCTATATGCAAAAATATGGCATACGGGACTATCGTGGTGGTGGCCGTGCTTCTGCCCGTGAAACTGTGATGCGTGTTGCAGCAGGAGCCATAGCAGCTAAGTATTTGCAAGAAGAGCTCGGTATTTCTATTTGTGCTTATGTTAGCCAAATAGGAAAGGTCGTCGCACAGTCTTATAACAGAGAGCAGGTTGCGCAAAATCCTTTTGGTTTTGTTGACCCTTCAAAGCATGAAGCACTCATTGAGCTTTTTGAGCAACTTCATCTTGATGGCGACTCCGTTGGTGCCCTTATTGAAGTGATGATTGAAGGTGTACCAGCGGGCTTAGGTGAGCCTGTTTTTAGTAAGCTCGATGCTGACCTTGCCGGTGCGTTAATGGGTATTAATGCTGTTAAAGCAGTTTCAATCGGTGATGGTTTTGATGTGATATCCAGTTTTGGTTCGATGCAGCGTGATGCGATGAGCAATGATGGTTTTGAGTCGAACCATGCTGGTGGTATTTTAGGTGGAATTTCGACAGGTCAACCCATTCAAGCACGTGTTGCTTTTAAGCCAACTTCGAGTATTAGACAAGCTATTCAAACTCAGAACATGGCAGGTGAGGTGGAAAGCGTAGGTGTGACAGGTCGTCATGATCCTTGTGTTGCTATTCGAGCTGTACCTATTGTTGAGGCGATGTGTGCGCTTGTCATTATGGATCATTATCAAAGGCAAAAAGCTCAAAATTTAAATTGGGCGGGATCATGCAATCTATAAAAGAGAGACAGCAGCCTGACGTTGATCAGTTGATTACTTTATTTAATAGTTATGCACAAGAAGCCTACCAAACCATTTTAGTAAAAGGTTGTGATGAGCCGATTTATATTCCAGCAAAAACAGCTGATGATGTACATCGTATTATTTTTGCGCATGGGTTTTTTTCGAGCGCCTTGCATGAAATATCACATTGGTGTATAGCTGGAGCTAGACGGCGCCAACAAGTTGATTATGGTTATTGGTATATCGAAGATGGTCGAAATACCTCACAGCAACAAGCCTTTGAGCGTGCTGAGATCAAACCTCAAGCACTTGAATGTTTATTTTCGATAGCTTGCAAAGTACCTTTTCAAGTGAGCTGTGACAACCTAAATGGTTGTGAAGTCGATAGATTTGCATTTCAATCTCGAGTCAAAGACCAAGTGGAATGGTATTTAGAGCACGGGCTTCCTGCGCAAGCGGCTGAGTTTTTGCAAGTCTGCATGGAATATTATCAACATCCTGTTTGCTTTAGAAATCAATGTTTCAAAGCAGCATAGTTTTTAAATTAGGTCGTATATGTTAGAAAAATATGAAGAGCTATTATATATCTGGATAGAAAATGCAATTGAGTCGGGATCAGATGATCAGATGTTTGCAACCGGTTACTTGCAAGGGCATATTGCCGTTGTTTTTGCTCAATTTGAGCAAGATAAACATGTATCTTTAGCACAACTCAATACAGCGATGCAGCATTGTTTACAGGATAATAAAGCAGAGCTCGAACCGCAAGATTTTATGCTTGTTCAAGATGTATGGCAGTCTATTTATGACTATTTCATCGAGCATGCCGCGGCATAATTTCATATCTATTATAGAGGTCTGAGGCTGTAAGGTTCAGACCTTGATTCTCCTTATTATGAGTATTGAACCCTCATTTCTGGTTTTAATAAATATCTCTTTTATAAAGAAAAAGTTTGATTATAAAAAGACAAATGTGTTAATTTTGTTTCTTTAGTTAAATATTTTAGAAATGAAGGCGTTTCAAGCCGAGGATATGGAAATGAATCAAATTCTAAAGCTCGTTTTAGGTGTTGTTTTAGGTACATCTATAGGGCTGATATTACCAGAATTTTACGTAAAAACTTTAGTCACTATCCATGAGATAATTGGCCAGCTTATTAGCTTTACTATCCCTTTACTGATTTTATTTTTTGTAGGTGAGGGTATTGCTGCGCTACCTAATAACTCAGGTAAATTATTGAGTCAAACAGTACTTTATGCTTATATATCAACTATTTTAGCAGGTACTATGGCTTATTTTGCGGTACAGACTGTATTGCCTAGTTTTATGACATCTGACTCAAGTTTCATACCGGATGAAATAGATAAAGTGACCTCCTTTTTTACCTTTTCGGTGACGCCTATTTTTGATGTGATGACGGCTTTAGTTTTAGCTTTTATCTTTGGCATAGGTGTGAGTTCATTAAAACAGCAAACACTAAAAAAAGTATTTGTCGAAGGTCGGGAAATCATAGATCTTATATTAGCGAAAGTGATTATTCCATTGTTACCTGTTTATATTGCGGGAGTCTTTGCGGCTGTGGCTTATGAAGGTACGGTGATGGTGCTCTTTAAAACCTTTAGTTTTGTGTTCTTGCTTATCTTGTCTTTGCACTGGCTTTATCTCATTGGTGCGTATATGTTTGTAGGATCGGTGATCAAGAAGTCACCTTTTAAGTTACTTAGTGAGATGTTACCTGCTTACTTTACTGCTTTAGGCACGATGTCGAGTGCGGCGACCATACCTATTACTCTTGAGAAAACGAAGCGGATTCAAGTTCGCCCTGAAGTAGCTCATTTTACAATTCCATTATGTGCTTCAATTCATCTATCTGGTTCAGTTATAACACTTGTGACTTGCTCTATTGCAGTGATTGCCATCTTTCCTGATCTGCACATGGTTTCACCGATGCACATGTTCGGTTTTATTATGATGTTAGGTATTGCTATGATTGCAGCACCGGGCGCTCCAGGCGGAGGAGTGATGTCAGCTATAGGCTTACTTTCGAGTATTCTTGGTTTTAATGAAGAAGCCATAGCATTGATGATTGCACTTTATTTGGCTCAAGACAGTTTTGGAACGGCTTGTAATGTTTTAGGAGATGGTGCTTTATCTCTCCTTGTTAATAAGTTTGCCAAACAAACAAAAGAACAAGACGATCTTGTTTCGGAACCGGAAGAGGCAACGAAATAAATTTTCAGGTACCATCATCAAAGAAGTTTAATTTTGCATAAGAGATTAAATAGAAAAAAAGAGGACTTATGTCCTCTTTTTTCAAACAATTTTGTCTCAGAAAGTAGACTTTTTCCAACATAATTGTTTTGGCGATAAGACACGTTTAATAAAATCTGGCATAGGTTCATTGTGTCTAATTTTATTGATGAATTGTGTAGGATCTTTCTCAAAGAGCATGCTGAACATAACTCCATCATCGATACAAACTTGTTTGACCAAATAGCGAGCAAGCTGCTTTTGCCATAACTTTTGGTAATAGGTACCATCATCCAATAAAGAGCGAAAATCAAAAACTTTCTCCGTTGCAAAGCCTTGATAGAAATCAAAAGCATATTGGCTTCGCCACAGCTTAAGCAAGTCATTTGACCTTTCAATCTTTTTCCATATACCTTGATATGATGCAAATTTTTCCATCATCCAATAAATACCTACATGACTTAAGTCGCTTGGCGTCAAATGTTCAGTTAATAAGTAATAATTCTGTTCATGAGCTAAATGATAAATACTCAAACCTAAAGCTTGAATAAGAGCTTTTTTGTGTCTTGGTTGTGATATTTCTTTTGGCATAAACAGGTGACTGATACCATATTGCATACCTACAACAGTTTTCTTAAGGTTAACACCGCGTATTTTTGGAGAATCAAAAATAAAAAGCTCACCCAAAAGACGCTTATCATGCCAAATTCGCCATTGATTTTCTGATAAGACATCAACTTTCAAACCTAACTGCTTCATGACATCTTGTAACCAATTAGAAGTATTTGTTGTTTTAAACTTCAAGTCACCATCTTTTTCTAAGTGCTTTTCTGATAGAAAATGAATCACGTTCCATGGCTTTAAGTCTGATTTAGCAGGGTAGTGCTCTAAAAAAAACTCAACCCATTGTGTTTTGTTTAAATAATGATTTCTGATTTGATAACTAAAAGGCGTATTAAAATGAAATTTGTTCGCCAGTTTTTTCTGTATCTCAAAAGTTTGAGACTTGAGCTTCGCTATCATTTTATGAATTCTTTCTTGATACACAAACCATACCTGCTTGCGGCATGTTTCATTATTTTGGTTATGCAAATAGAAAGAAATTTCTTTGATTGAAAAGCGTTGTTTAGTAGGTACACCAGGTAATCTACATGCTTTTGATATCAGAATGTGCTGATCTGGATTATGTATAATTGATTTATAGCTACTGCTGGTCGCGATCAATTTTGAATACTCATCTAGTGTGGGTTGTTGACTCATCATACGATCTAGAGACTCTAAGTAAGACGTTATTTGCGTTTGATTGGAATGACGCATTTTTTCAAGCCAAGTGCCTTGTTCTAAAGCCTCTAGAAAATGACTTTGCTTTTGTGCGATTTTCATTTGACAAGCCAGAAAAGGTTCTCTCTCTGCACCTTGAACAAATTTCAGATGATAGCTTATTACATCTTTTATATTCTGTAACGCTAAGGAGCTTCGCTCAAACCGAACCATATTAAAAGCAATACTTTTATCAGATATAAATGTAGGTGGTGTAAGCTCTAAATTTTCACATTGCTCAATAATAGATACACGATGAGGCATAGCCTGAGCATTCAAACTCAGTAATAAACTAAGAAATAGTGAGTACTTTTTTAACATATTCAACACGCTTTGAAGTTGTCATATTAGAAGAGTCTTGAGACTCTATTTTATTTAACCAAGGTATAAGTCCTTGTCCGGTTGCATTTTGGATTGATAGTCCAGGCCTTGCATTGACCTCTAGCAAAATAGGCTCTTGCTTCTGATTGAGAGCGATATCAACACCCATAAAGCCTAATTTAAATAAATTATAACAGCTCGCTGATAAAGTAAGGCAATCATTCCAACGTGGTACTTTAATATTTTTTAAAATAAGTCCTGTATCGGGGTGAGCATAAATACTTTGGTTGTACTGTATAGCTTGCAACGCTTCGCCTGTTGTAATATCTAACCCCACACCAATTGCTCCTTGATGTAGATTGGCTTTGCCATCAGATGATTGAGTGGATAAGCGTAACATCGCCATAATAGGAAACCCTAAAAATACGATAAAGCGTATATCAGGTAACCCTTTAAAACTATAACCCTTAAAATCAGAACTCATATGCACCTCTCGCTCCATCAGTGCTATATCTTTCTGTCGACCTAAAGTAAATTCGCCTTCTAAAATACGATTAACATGTTCATAAAGCTCGGTATAGGTGATTCGATCGCCACTTTTTTTAATACAGTACTGTGCCTTTTTGTTAACCTGAACAATAATTAAGATGCCTTTTCCAGCACTACCTTGAGAAGGTTTGATAACAAAACCTGTATTCTGTGGAAGTGTATTCAATGCATATTGTAAGTCTTTGTAAGAATGAATCACAGCAAAAAGTTCTGATGTAAGAATATGATTTTTTTTGGCCAAGTATTTTGTTTTAAGCTTATCATCGGCAAGCAAAAAATCTTGCGGTGCATTGTAACGCTCAATATAGCTTAAGTTTCTTCTACTTAGATTGAGTGCTCCTTTAATTAGGGGGAGCTGACTTGAGCTATGAGGCATTAAATATGCCTTATTTAAAAAGGGGGTATTCAATAGCCTAGAGCAGTGATGCAGGAAATGCCAATCAAGAAGTTGTTTTATTTTACAAGGGTTCAAGCCAGCTTAAGCTGACTTGGTTTCACTCTTTTTGGCAATTAAAGTTGCTCTAATTGGAGCAGGATGGCCTTCTATGGTTCGATGCTTATCATGCGGATCTAGAAATGCTTCTAGAGACTCATTGCGCATCCATTCTGTTTGACGTTGCTCGTCTAATTCTGTTTTATTGACATTAATAATACGCACATCACAAAATCCGCACTTCTCTAACCATGTCTTAAGTGCTTTTGCGGAAGGTAAAAACCATACATTGTTCATCTTAGCGTACCGCTCGGGTGGTACAAAAACTGTGTGCTCATTCCCTTCAACTACAAGCGTTTCAAGAATAAGTTCGCCACCAGCACGTAGATGCTGCTTTAATTGTAAGATATGCTCAATAGGAGATCTTCTATGATAGAGAACACCCATAGAAAACACGCTATCAAAACTTTCCAATGGTGGTAACTGCTCAATACCTAAAGGAATGAGATCAATAGGTGGATGGCTTTGCGTTAATTGCTTCACCAACTCAAATTGACATAGAAAAAGTGAAGAAGGGTCAACACCTACAACACGTCGTGCTTTTTCTCCCAGCATACGCCACATATGATAGCCATTACCACAACCTACATCTAATATCAGACGATTTTTAAGAGGTGATATATGTGGCAGAAGCCTGTCCCACTTCCAATCTGATCGCCATTCGGTATTTAAATCTATACCATGAATTTGATAAGGTCCTTTACGCCAAGGGTGTAGAACTTGCAATAAATTTTCGAGTTTTTTTAATTCGTGTTCAGGTAGTTCATGGCGTTGTCCAACACGTACTCCGTCTTTTAAATCAATGTTTACTGAATCGGTGCTTGGTAATTTTTTTAAAACTTTTTCCCACTTAGGTAAGTTTCCATGACGCGCATCTTGACGCCACTGTGCAAGCAAAGAAGGTAAAGTTTCTAGCCAAGGTTGTAACTTAGGTTCCTGAGTTAGTGTTTGTAAGAAAGGATAAAAAGAAATCATTTTATAGCAACCATAGAAGCAAAGTTAAAACACTGGAACCAAGTCTGATAAGAAGAGAAACCAGCATCATTGAATCGTTGATAGTGATCATGCAAAGTATCGGGCTTCATCACATTTTCGATAGCTGTACGCTTTTGACTGATTTCAAGCTCGGAGTAACCATTAGTACGCTTGAAATCAAGATGTAAGGTATTCATAAGCTGATGTATGGAGGTATCATGAAAATTGAGCTTTTCAGATACAAGTAGTACACCACCTGGAAGCATGCCTTGATAAATGTTTTTCAATAAACTGAGTCTATCGTCTGGATGGAGAAACTGTAGTGTAAAATTTAAAACCACCAGCGATGCTTTTTCAATTTTAAAATTGCGAATATCATCTTGATACACTTCAATTTCTAAAGGACTTTTGAAGGATTTAATATGATGATGTGCTCTTTCTATCATTGCTTCAGAATTATCGACAGCAATAAGACGACAGGTACGATCTTCTATACGGCGTCGAATAGATAAAGATACAGCGCCTAAAGAGCAACCCAAATCATACACATGGGAGCGGGGCACCACAACTTGATGCGCTATATCGCCAATACTTTGAATAATTTGTAAATATCCAGGCACGGAGCGTTGAATCATATCAGGAAAAACCTGAGCAACTTGTGCATTAAACTCAAAGTCTTCTACTTTAGCATGAGACTTTGCGAAAATTTGATCGATACCTATATGCATAACATTTATAAAAGTAAAAATTTAAGAGCCTGTATTTTACAGCGCCGAGTATAATTATCAAATTTTACTGCTTATAAAAGCTATTTTATTCGAATTAAATAAAGAAATAGTATAAATATTTTAATAGTTTACTCATATTTTAAGCATTTATTGAAATTGATACTATGGTGAACGGCTTAAGTCATTTATAATAAAATAATTTTGCGCTTACCTCGGTATAGGTAAGTGGTTCATCAAGCAATTCAATTGTAAGGAACTCGTGTTCATGCGTAGTCATTATTGTACTGAAGTTAACACTTCGCTTATTGATCAAGAAGTGAAGCTTGTTGGTTGGGTTAATCGCCGTCGTGACTTAGGTGGTGTGATCTTTCTCGATTTACGAGACAGAACCGGTTTAATTCAAGTCGTCTTCGATCCAGACAGAGAAGATGTTTTTGAAACCGCAAATAGTTTAAGACATGAGTTTTGTGTACAGATATCAGGTCGTGTGAGAAGTCGCCCTGCAGGCCAAATCAATACCACAATGGCAACCGGTGAAGTTGAAGTTTTAGGTTTATCATTATCTATCATCAGTCACGCAGCACCTTTACCCTTAAATATGGATGATCACCAAAATAATAGTGAAGAGCAAAGACTAAAGTACCGTTACCTTGACTTGCGTCGTCCTGAGATGAGTGAACGTCTCATTTTTCGCTCAAAATTAACGCATGAAATTAGACATTTCATGAATGAGCATGGCTTTCTTGACATAGAAACACCTATTCTCACCAAAGCTACGCCTGAGGGTGCGCGTGATTATTTGGTGCCTTCGAGAACACATAAGGGTGAGTTTTTCGCATTACCTCAATCACCTCAAATTTTTAAACAACTACTCATGATGTCAGGCTTTGATCGTTACTATCAAATTGTAAAGTGCTTTCGTGATGAAGATTTACGAGCTGATCGCCAACCTGAATTTACTCAAATAGATATTGAAACATCGTTTCTCTCTGCTGAGGAAGTGATGGCGCTGACCGAAAAAATGATGCGTCACCTCTTTAATAAGCTTCTTCAAGTTGAGCTAGGTGATTTTCCTACTATGAGTTATGCCGATGCGATGCGTCGCTTTGGCTCAGACAAGCCTGACTTACGTAATCCACTTGAGTTAGTTGACGTCGATCATATTGTTAAAGATATGAACTTCAAAGTGTTTGAAGGTCCAGCAAAAGATAAAGCGGGTCGTGTTGCATGTATTCGTGTTCCAGAAGGCGCAAAACTTTCAAGAAAACAAATTGATGATTACACCAAGTTTGTAAGCATCTACGGTGCTAAAGGCTTGGCGTGGATTAAAGTGAATCAAGCCAATGCAGGTATCGCTGGATTGCAATCGCCTATTGCAAAGTTTTTAACAGAAGATATTGCCCAAGCATTACAAGACATAACGCAAGCTCAAGATGGTGATATTTTACTTTTTGGTGCCGACACAGCACATGTTGTGACGGAAGCTATGGGCGCTTTACGCTTAAAGTTGGGTGAAGACTTTGATCTTGTTGAAGACAGTTGGAAGCCTCTTTGGGTTGTTGATTTCCCTATGTTCGAAGAAGTAGAGGGTCAATTCTACGCATTACATCATCCTTTTACTGCACCAAGAGATTTAAGTGCCGAAGCTTTAGCAGCTAATCCTCAAGGCGCGTTATCGAATGCTTATGATATGGTGCTCAATGGATGTGAATTAGGTGGTGGTTCAGTACGTATTCATGATCAAGCAACACAAGCTGAGGTATTTAGAATACTGGGTATTTCTGATGAAGAAGCACAAGAAAAGTTTGGCTTTTTACTTGAAGCACTACGTTATGGTACACCTCCACATGCTGGTCTTGCTTTTGGTTTAGATAGAATTGCAATGCTTATGACAGGTGCGGAATCTATTCGTGATGTGATGGCGTTTCCTAAAACAACCACAGCTGCTTGTCCTTTAACTCAAGCTCCAAGTCCTGCTTCTTCTCGCCAATTAGCAGATTTAAAGATTCAAGTTGAATCAGATCAAGCCACTATTTAAACGAATCACGAAGGAGACATAGCACATGGCAGGTCATAGTAAATGGGCAAATATTAAACATAGAAAAGCTGCTCAAGACGCAAAACGAGGTAAATTATTTACTAAGCTTATTAGAGAGCTAACTGTTGCTGCACGCGAAGGTGGTTCTGATCCAGATACTAATCCACGCTTGCGCGCTGCAATCGATAAAGCCTTATCTAATAATATGACACGAGATACTGTTGATCGTTCTGTTAAACGTGGTGCTGGTGAATTGGAAGGTCAAGAGCTTGAAACCATTATTTATGAAGGTTATGGACCAGCTGGTACCGCAGTGATGGTTGAGTGTATGACCGATAACCGAAATCGTACCGTATCGGGTGTGCGTCATGCTTTTTCTAAGTCAGGCGGTAATTTAGGAACAGATGGCTCTGTATCTTACTTATTTGAAAAGAAGGGTGTTATTTCTTACAGCGCTGATACACATGAAGAGCAACTTATGGAAGTGGCTTTAGATGCGGCTGCTGAAGATGTCATTTCAAATGAAGATGGCTCTTTCGATGTATACACTACACCAGAGGACTTTGGCGTTGTTAAAGATGCTTTAGATCAAGCGGGCTTAGTATCGAATCACGCTGAAGTAACACAAATTCCCTCAACGCAAGTTGATTTAGATACCGACACAGCACCAAAGCTAATGCGTTTAATCGATATGTTAGAAGAGTTGGATGATGTGCAAGAAGTTTATCATAACGGCGAAGTTTCTGCTGAAGTTGCAGCTGAGCTATAAATAGCATGGCGTTGATTTTAGGTATTGATCCTGGTTCACGCATTACAGGTTATGGCTTAATACAAACCACAGGGCGGCATATTCAATATGTTGCCAGTGGTTGTATTCGTATGACAGATCAAAGCTTACCTCTAAGATTAAAACAAATATTTGATGGTGTAAGACAATTGATTGAGCAATTTCAACCTCATGAATTTGCAATTGAACAAGTCTTTATGTCGAAAAATGCCGATTCAGCACTGAAACTAGGCCACGCACGAGGTGCTGCACTTGTTGCTGCAACCCATGCAAACTTACCTACAGCTGAATATGCTGCGCGTGCAATCAAGCAATCTGTTGTTGGAACAGGCGCTGCAGATAAAAAGCAAGTACAGCATATGGTGATGCAAATCTTAAAGTTAGCAAAAAGCCCTCAAGCTGATGCTGCTGACGCTCTTGCGGTGGCAATTTGCCATCATCATACTTCAATGAGCTTAATTGCTATATCAAAAAACACAAATACAGCGCGTCATCATCTTTTATAAAGTACGAGATAGGAAATAAAAAAGCATATGATTGGATGTTTAAAAGGTATTATTTTAGAAAAGCAAGCCCCCGAAATTTTAATCGATGTGCAAGGTGTAGGTTATGAAGTGCAGCTGCCTATTACTAATTTCTCAGCTTTACCTGACATAGGCAAAGAGGCATTAGTTTATACTCACTTCAATGTACGAGAAGATGCACAACTTTTATTTGGCTTTACTCAAAAGCAAGATCGTAGTTTGTTTAAAGCATTGATTAAAATCAATGGCGTTGGACCTAAATTAGCTTTGGCTATTTTATCGGGTATGAATACACAAGAGTTTATTGACTGTGTTGCACAAGATAATATCGCAGCCTTAACTAGACTACCAGGTGTAGGTAAGAAAACGGCTGAAAGACTCTTGATTGAAATGCGCGATAAGTTAAAGTCTTTGCATCTTGATGCAACTTCAATGGTTTCGATGCAACAAGAAACTTTGATTAAACCTGCTTTAAATTCAGAAAAAGATGCTGTTTTAGCATTGGTTTCTCTAGGTTATAAGCCTCAACAAGCAAGTAAAGTTGTCAAGCAAGTCTATCAAGATGACATGTCTTCGGAACAGCTCATTAAATCAGCTTTACAAGCTATGTAATAAGGATTCTTATGATAGAAGCAGATCGTTTAATCTCAGCAACTGAGCAGCACTTAGACGAAAAAGCTGATCGTGCTATGCGTCCTAAGGCGCTGGCTGATTACATTGGTCAAAAAGAAGCACGTCAACAACTCGATGTGTTTATTCAAGCAGCTAAATCGAGAAAAGAATCACTGGATCATGCGCTCATTTATGGTCCACCAGGATTGGGCAAGACAACACTTGCTCATATCATTGCTTATGAAATGGGTGTTAATATCAAATCAACATCAGGACCTGTTCTCGAGAAATCCGGCGATCTGGCTGCGCTATTAACTAATTTAGAAGAAGGTGATGTACTGTTTATTGATGAAATTCATCGGCTTAATCCAAGCATCGAAGAGATTTTGTATCCTGCAATGGAAGATTATCAAATCGATATTATGATTGGTGAAGGTCCTGCAGCACGCTCTATTAAATTAGACTTACCTCCTTTTACCCTCATTGGCGCTACCACCAAAGCAGGTTCGCTCACTTCTCCTTTGCGAGCACGCTTTGGTATACCTCTTCGGTTAGAATTTTATAATGATGATGATCTCACTTATATTGTTTCGCGCTCAGCTCAGGCATTAGGTATGCAGCTTGACGCATTAGGAGCTCGAGAAATTGCTAAAAGATCTCGTGGCACACCAAGAATTACGAACCGCTTATTAAGACGTGTACGTGATTATGCTGAAGTCAAATTTGATGGTGTGGTGACTCAAGAAGTTGCTCAACTTTCTCTGAATATGCTGGATATCGATCAACAAGGTTTTGATTACATGGACCGCAAATTACTGCTTACTATCATCGAG
This sequence comes from Shewanellaceae bacterium UBA2521, assembly GCA_002341165.1. Lineage (GTDB taxonomy): Bacteria > Pseudomonadota > Gammaproteobacteria > Enterobacterales > Shewanellaceae > UBA2521. The sequence continues at coordinate 12,324 of DDNL01000039.1, read as the reverse complement.
AAATTTGATGGAGGACCTGTAGGTCTTGAAAATTTAGCCGCTGCAATTGGTGAAGATAAAGAAACAATTGAAGATGTACTAGAGCCTTTTATGATTCAACGAGGATTTATTCAACGAACGCCAAGAGGTCGAATTGTAACAAAGTATGCTTATGAGCATTTTGAATAAGTATGTTCTTAATTTTCAGTATACAAATTGTGGGAGATAAAGAGGCCACATTGTACCGCATTAAAATTTTTACAACATATTTATGTTTCTGTTTTATAAGGTAAAAAAAAGTTTATTTTAAAATTGCTTGCAATTTTTTATCAACAACATCAGACTATCGTCTTATCAAAGAGTCTAGTTAAAAGTTAATTAAAAGTTAATGTTATGGAATATATTGAAAAACAAAATGTTTTAACAAAAGAAGCAACATCGCCAGCCATTTATTCTCATAAAATATGGGCACTTTTTGCTATTTTAGGCTTGTTTTTTCTTGAGCTCAACTATTTACCTTTTACCAAGCCTATCAATCAAGGACTAGCACTGCTTTCTTTGGTCTCCGTCTTGTGGTTTACAGAAATTATTCATTTGAGCATTACAGCTTTACTGATCCCAATTGCCGCCGTTTATTTAGGTATTTTCGATACAAAAGTGGCTATGTCTAGCTTTTCTCATCCGGTGATTTATTTATTTTTTGGTGGATTTGTAGTTGCTGCAGCTATTAATTCTCAAGGCATTGATAAAATATTAGCGCATAAATTGTTAATTTTTGCAAAAGGGCACTTAGGTCGGGCTCTTGTTCTGCTTTTTGTGATTACAGCTTTTTTATCTATGTGGATCAGCAATATCGCTACTACAACTATTATGTTACCTTTGGTTCTCGGATTGTTGAGTCAACTTGATGATAAACAGAATAAAAACATTTATGTTTTTGCACTTCTTGGCATCGCTTATTCAGCGAACATTGGTGGTTTAGGTACTGTTGTAGGTTGTGCTCCCAATGCCATTGCTGCATCATATGTGGGTATCACATTTTTTGAGTGGATGAAGTTTGGTATACCTACAGTGCTACTTATGATGCCAATTATGGTGGGTAGCTTATATCTGTTGCTCAAGCCGAATTTAAACCTTCAATGCAAAGTACAAAGTTTCGAAACTCAAATTACGCCTCAAGCTAAACTCACTATTGCTATTTTCATCATCACAGCATTGTGTTGGATCAATAGCAAAACGATCGCTGACTTTTTTGGTTCAGTGAAGTATTTTGATAGTGTGATAGGCTTATCTGCAGCTGTTATATTGGTTATTTTTGGCCTAGTTGACTGGAATAAAATTCAGCGTGGTACAGATTGGGGTGTATTGATTCTCTTTGGTGGTGGCATCACCTTAAGTCAAGTGCTTAAAATTACAGGAACAAGTCAATTTTTAGCGCAAGAAATCTCAGAAATGCTGAGTAATATAAGTCCTATTTTCTTTGTTCTTGCCGTGATTATTTTCGTAATCGGCTTAACTCAATTTACCAGTAATACAGCGAGTGCAACCTTGTTGGTGCCGATTTTTGTAGCACTGGCGGATTCTTTTAATTTATCACCTACTGTTATCTCAGCTATAGTGGGTATGGCCGCAAGCTTTGCCTTCATGTTGCCTGTTGCAACACCACCTAACGCAATTGTATATGGCACAGGCTATATCGAGCAATCGCAAATGATTCGAATAGGTATTTTTGTGAATATTGCTGGTATTGCAGTCTTATTTGTTTTAGCAAGTTGGTTATTAGCTTAACTCAAAAGTTATAAGTTAATTGTTTAAAAGAAGTGAAGCCTTTATACTAAGGCTCACTTCTTTTACTTTTAACCTCTTTATGCATAAACTCCTCTTTCTTTTTCCTATAATTCTGTGCTTTTTATATACTACTGTGTTTTATTTCAGTGCGTTCAGCCATATACATTTAAGTACTTTGATTATGGAGCCGGAAGTTTTTTCACCTCTCATTTTGGATTTTAAGATACCTCGGTGGATCCTCGCTTGCTCGGTCGGCGCTATGCTTGCTCAAGCTGGTGCAGTAACGCAAGCAATATATCGAAACCCTTTAGCAGAGCCTAGTATTATTGGTGTCTCATCAGGCGCAGCTTTAGGCGCAGCAATAGCAAGTATCTGCTTGCCTTTATCCTGGTCTCTTTGGAGTATACCTTTATTTGCTTTTCTAGGAGGTTTGATTCTAAGTTTTTCGGTTTATGGTATGGCAAGGCATCAAGGGCAGACATCGGTCATGATTTTAGTCCTCTCAGGTATAGTTGTTTCGCTTTTTGTACAAGCCTTTATCAGTTTAATCAGTTATATAGGACAGGAGTCGAGTATACGCCAATTTCATTTTTGGCAGATGGGAACACTTGTTGATCGCGATCTAGGGTTAGTTGGGGCGAATCTTATTCTTTGTATACTCTGTACTATGTTTTTTAAAAGCAGAGCTCAAGTATTAGATATCATGCTCTTAGGTGATGCTCACGCGCGTTACTTAGGCGTTGATGTGGAAAAAGTAAAGATGCATTGTATGCTTGTTGTGGTGTGCGCGACCGCTTTAACTGTTGCCACCTGCGGTTTTATTGGCTTTGTAGGTTTAATTGTACCTCATTTCATCAGACTCCTATTTGGAGTGAGTCACCATAAGCTTATCCTTTATTCTGCCTATGTTGGAAGCCTTTTACTTTCTTTAGCTGATCTGCTTGCGGATCACATTTTATATCCAGCACAATTACCTGTAGGGTTAGTCACTGCTGTTATAGGAACACCTTTATTTTTATTTTTATTGTATCAGAATAAAAAAGTGTGGTCTGTCCCGTGCTAGTACTAAACAATATAACTTGTAAGCCCTGTACTGATTTTCAAATACAGATTGCTCAACTTGAGTTGAAGCCTGGACAAATCGTTAGTGTAGTTGGGCAAAATGGTTCGGGTAAATCAACGTTCTTAAAAATGCTCGCAGGAGATTATTCTTATCATGGTAATATACAGTTACATCAACGATGTTTAACAAAGTATTCAGGTCTTGAGCGTGCGCAACATATGGCCATGATGACTCAAAGTTATGCCCTTAATTTTGCTTTTAAAGCAAGTGAGGTTGTAACCTTAGGCGCATCAAACCTTCGTCTTCATGCTGCTCAAAAGCAACAAGCCACTCATGAAATGATGCAACGCCTTGATTGTGATCTGTTGAAAGAAAAACATTATTTTAGTTTATCAGGAGGTCAGCAGCAAAGAGTGCAATTGGCTCGTTCATTGTTACAGCTGGCTCAAGCACCTAGATATCCTTTGCTTCTTGTTGATGAACCCATCAGTGCACAAGATCTTAAATATCAACATTTAGTACTACAAAGACTACAAGACTATGCACTTAAGCATCATTATCTCATCATAGCGGTATTACATGATTTAAATCATGCATTGCATTATTCACGATCGTGCTTACTTTTTCATCGAGGTAAGCTTGTTCAACATGGACCTACAAAAGATGTTTTAACGGCTTGTCATATCGAAAAATACTGGGGATACAAGCCAAAACAGTTTAATTCCGATACCACACACTTATTTTTTTAATTTAGCTGAACACAGCTTACCTCGTTTTATACTTATGAGATTTCTTTATGCATTGTTTATTAATAGATAATTATGATTCGTTTACTTGGAACTTAGCGCATTATATTGAAGAAGTTTGGCAGCAAAAACCTATTGTGATTTATAACGATGCATATACTTGGGAAGAAGTGCAAAGCAAGTTTCAGTTTGATTGTATTGTGGTTTCACCAGGCCCAGGGAGTCCTGTTTGCGATAAGGATTTAGGTTTATCTAAAGATGCATTATTGCAATCTGATTATCCTGTTTTAGGTGTGTGCTTAGGGATGCAAGCTTTAGCTTATCTTCATGGCGCAAAAGTGGTTCATGCAAAAGAGCCTTTTCATGGACGTTCATCTTGGATCGATCATCATCGAAAAACTTTATTTGCGAACATAAGTCACCCAATGCAAGTTGCACGCTATCACTCTCTTGAAGTTGATCCGAAAACTTTGCCGGATTGCTTAAGCGTTATTGCTACAACGGCTTGCGGTTCTGTGATGGCTATCGAACATAAAACTGAGCCCAAATGGGGCGTGCAATTTCATCCAGAATCTATTTTAACGCCAGAAGGTAAAAAGTTACTGAAGCAGTTTAAGCAATGTGTTTGGCCTTTAGCAAAACAAAGCTCTCCATCAAGAGAACAATTAGCTTGCCCACTCCCTGTATTCAATACAGCGGCTAAGCCAAAAAAGTTTCTTAAGAGTGCTATTTTATGCAGTGATGCATGTACTCAAGAGCTCTTCACTCAATTGTTTGCTGATAAAGAGTATGCTTTTTGGCTAGATAGCCAGAATAAAGAACGCTTCTCTTTTATGGGAGCGGTCAATCAAAATCAAGTGTACTCTTACACCGTGGCAGATCGAGCGCAAGGGCAAGCGCATATCAAACAACTAGAACATCAATTGGGTAAGTTTGAAATACACGATGATCAAAGGGTGCCGTTTCAGTTCAAGGGAGGTCTCGTAGGGTATTTTACCTATGAGATGAAAAGCACTTTTCAGGGGCATGCACACCATAAAAACGGTTATCCTGATAGCACTTGGTTTATGGTTGATCGTTTTATTGCGATAGATCATGAGTTAAACCAAGTTTGGTGTGTTGCAGTGGATGAACAAGAAAATCAAGCACAGCAAAAGTTACTTGAACTTACATCTTTGTGGAAAATACGATCTAAAGCATCGAATCAACATGGCAAGGGTATTTCAAATCAAGAACCGTTTCCTATTGAAAGTGAGCATACAGCGGCACAATTTAAACAAAAAATAAAGCAGTGTCGGCAGCTTATCAAAGAGGGAGAAACTTATGAAATCTGCTTAACCGAGAGGTTTTATAGTACGAGCGAAGAGCCTGCTTTATCACGTTATTTAAAGATGCGCGAACAGAACCCTGCACCCTTAGGCGCTTTTTTCAAAACACCTGAATTATGTATTTTAAGTTGTTCTCCAGAGCGTTTTCTACAGGTGAATGCACAACAAAAGATTAAAGTAAAACCTATTAAAGGCACTTCTAAACGTTCTCAACAAGCACAAGAAGATAAACGGTTAGCGCAAAAATTGGCCTCTTGCCCTAAAAATCAAGCTGAAAATATGATGATTGTTGATCTGATGAGGCATGATCTAAGTCAAGTGTGTGAAGTAGGTACGATCAAGGTGACCCAACTCAATGCCATTGAAAGCTTTGAAACCGTCCACCAGCTGGTTTCAACTATAGAAGGATCTTTGTTAGACCATACATCTTTATTTGATGTCATGCAGGTGACTTTTCCAGCAGGCTCGATAACAGGAGCGCCTAAAGTAAGAACGATGCAACTCATTGAGCAATTAGAAAAGTCACCTCGAGGTATATATTGCGGTACATTGGGTTATTTGAGTTTTGATGGATGTGCTGATCTTAATGTAGCCATAAGAACAATTGTGTATCATCAGAAACGATTTATACTTGGTTCAGGTGGTGCCGTAACTTATCTCTCCTGCGTGGAAGAGGAGTACAATGAAATGCTCTTAAAAATTGAAGGGCTAAGATAAGGAACACATTATGATTCAACTCAAAATATGGCTTCCTTTGGGTTTGTTCGTCTTATTTACGGGTTGTAGTGATAATAGTAAGGAAGCTACAGATACAGCTAATTCTCACATACCAAGCTTAGCAAATATCACAAATACTGAGTTTGTGATCACAGCAACATCGAGCGTTATTAAAGCGCATAGAGCGGGTGAAGCATACAATTATGGAAATGGTATTGCGTATAAGCAGCCAGGAAAACAGTCAGTCTTTGAAGAGTTCACTCTTCCTATTAGTAATGATGCTAAGATTTCTTACGCGGAACTTACACCAGATAAAAAATATATTGTATTTCAGGGCAGCTTTACTCAAACATCAGGTCAGCTTTGCTCACTGATGATAGCTTCAACGACGGATAGTGGAAAACTCCTTTGCCTTTCTTCTAGCGACCCGAAGAATCAATTTAATTTTATTGCTAAAACAGGAAACTCGCTAACACGCTTTTCGATAGATGGAGATAAAATCTACTTTTTAGAGCCGAGGTCGCAAAATAATTTTGTAGTTCGCTTAGCTGCAACTTCAATAAGTTCACTTTCTGAGATCAAAGACGTAGTAGGAGCAACTAAGGCTCCATTTACTATATCGAAAACATCGACTTTATTCAGGGTAAGGCAAGGTAAATATTTCTACTATGAAAACAAGCAATTGAATTATGGCCAGACACTAACAGATGGAAGCTTTAATGCGCCTACGACTACTCCTTGTGCCGATGATTTAAGTTTATCTCTTATACATGCAGATTATGTGCTTACTGATTGTAGTTCTGATCGGAGTCATGGAAATATCTAAAAGTTTGATTTCACTAGATATATTCTAGCATTTCCTGTTGCAGGCAAAAATAGTTTGGACAGCCTTGCTGGTGCTCAAATGGCTTATTTTGGTCCTTTACCCGATGCTTTCTCTATAGGAACTCAACATTATCGTATCATGGATAATATTCTATACACTGAAAGCAAAACTTTTTATTATACTCAGTATCAGCTTAAAGGTATAGATAACACAAAAATCAGAGCCAACTTATTTACAACAGTCTTTCAGACTCCAGTGTTCTATATCTTTTCTTATGCGAACAATATCAATAACTCTACTGAATTGACTCTAAATTATATGTCAAATGATAATGCAATAAAGGATTTAAAGATTACTGTACAAGCAGGTGACGAAATAGAAGCTATATATCCTGATATACAAGGTCAAGGATTAGGCATCTTTACAAAAAATTCATCTAAACCTTATTACGCCAAATGGTATTCAGCAACGAAACGCTTTAATGTTGCCGCAAATAAGGAATATCAAACATGGATTATTCAAGAAATAAAAGCTTTATAATATAATTAAAATATAAACCAAAGATTTAAAATCAGTTTAAGCCGTATATTCTATACGGCTTTTTTGTAAAGCTAGCTCCTTTAATAAGATTCGGTTATCATGCGCCTTTATTTTATAAAAATATAAATAGAAGAAGGATATTTTTATGGTTGCTATTGCCGAAGAAGATTTTATTTCTAGTATTACACAAGCTTTGCAGTTTATTTCTTACTACCATCCAAAAGATTTCATTGATGCGCTGTATCAAGCTTACCAAAAAGAAGAAAGTCCAGCTGCCAAAGATGCTATGGCACAAATACTGATGAACTCCAAAATGTCTGCGCAAGGGAGAAGACCTTTGTGTCAAGATACAGGTATTGTGACCTGCTTTGTTAAAGTAGGCATGCGTGTACGCTGGAAAACAGGCTTACAAACCATTCAAGATATGGTGGATGAAGGTGTGCGCCGGGCATATTCTGATCCAGATAATCCACTGCGAGCTTCTATAGTCAACGATCCCGCAGGCACAAGAAAAAACACAGGTGATAATGCACCTGCGGTGGTACATGTTGAAATGGTTCAAGGTGAAGGTGTTGAGGTGATGATTGCTGCTAAAGGCGGTGGTTCAGAAAATAAATCGAAAATGGTGATGCTCAATCCTTCTGATGATATTGTGGAATGGGTGCTCAATACAGTACCTAAAATGGGAGCAGGTTGGTGCCCACCGGGTATGCTTGGAATTGGTATTGGCGGTACGGTTGAGAAAGCTGCTGTCTTGGCTAAAGAAGCCTTAATGGAACCCATAGATATTCAGACCTTACAAAACAAAACAACGCACACAACAGAAGAAGCATTACGCTTAGAGCTCTATCACAAAGTCAATCAATTAGGCATTGGAGCTCAAGGTTTGGGAGGCTTAACCACTGTCTTGGACGTGAAGGTCAAATCAGCACCTACACATGCGGCCTCAAAGCCTGTTGTGATGATCCCAAATTGCGCAGCAACACGACATATACATTTTAAGCTGGACGGCACAGGTGCTGCTTACTTTGAACCTATGTCCGCTGATGCTTGGCCTGAAATAGAATGGGAAACAGGAGAGCAGGTTAGAAGAGTCAATCTCGACACCTTGACCAAACAAGATATTGCTACTTGGAAAGCAGGGGAGACTTTACTTTTATCAGGCACACTACTTACAGGACGCGATGCAGCGCATAAGCGTATTACGCAAGCTCTTGAACAGAATCAGCCCTTACCAGCAGGTGTTGATTTTAAAAATAAGATGATTTACTACGTAGGTCCTGTTGATGCGGTAAGAGATGAAGTTGTAGGTCCAGCAGGCCCAACAACCTCCACCAGAATGGATAAATTTACTGAACCTATGTTAGCCAAAACAGGTTTAATAGGTATGATAGGTAAAGCGGAGCGTGGTCAGCAGACAGTTGAGAGCATTAAGAAACATGGTTGTGTGTACTTAATGGCTGTAGGCGGTGCGGCTTATTTAGTCTCTAAAGCTATTAAAAAAGCTAAAGTTGTTGCTTTTGCAGAGCTAGGCATGGAAGCAATCTATGAATTTGAAGTGCAAGATATGCCTGTGACTGTTGCTGTAGACGTACAAGGCAACAATGTTCATGAAACAGGACCTCAAATATGGCGTGTTAAAATAGAGAACTTTGTTCAGCCCTAATTAACGACTCATCTATCAAGATAAAGAGGCTACATATGTGAGCCTCTTTTTGATTGTTGATCTATCTTAATCTAGACAGGGTTATCTATATCAATATGATGCCATTTGATATCAAATTGCTCTTGAAGATGCGCTCCTAATGCTTCTACACCATAACGCTCCGTTGCATGATGTCCCGCTCCAAAATAGTGAATATTTTGCTCTATTGCACTGTGAAAAGTGCGTTCAGATGCTTCACCACTTAAAAATGCATCTACACCTATTTGAGCTGCGGTATCAATATAATCTTGTGCACCACCTGTACACCAAGCAATCTCTTGTATTAGATGCTGGCCAGCTTCAATGCACAGAGGTGGCCGCTGCAAACAACGTTCTATGTGCAATGCAAATTCTTGTGCCGTCAATGGTGTTTTTAATTGACCACGCCATAAAAGTTGATGCGCTACACCTGGCACGACCTGCGCTTCATGAATTTCTAGTTTCTGTGCTAGTTGACGATTATTACCCACGACATCATGTGCATCAAGTGGTAAATGATATGCCAGTAAATTGATATCATGGAGCAAAAGTGCTTTGATACGCTTTTGCTTCATCCCTATGATTTCTTGCGTTTCATTTTTCCAAAAGTAACCATGATGCACGAGTAGTGCATCGGCTTGATGTTCAATAGCTTGCTCAATTAAAGCTTGTGATGCGGTAACACCAGTTACAAGAGTTTTAATGTTATCTTTACCTTCAACCTGAAGTCCGTTAGAGGTATAGTCTTTGAACTCATGAGCACGTAAGTAAGTATTGATATATTGCTCTAAAGCTTTTCTGGTGATAGTCATAAACTTAAGTTCCAATCTCAAAAAAGTAGATCATTTAAGCTGCAGTATATCACGATATGACTGTATAGCGGGGTATCAAGCTTTTTCTTCTGGATCTGGAATGAGAATATACCCCATTGCAAGAAGTATAGATGTTGAAAAAGCATATATCGTCATCTGTGAGTTCCACTCTGTACTGGTCCATATGGTAAACCATTCAGAGCCAATCACACAGAAGCTAAAATATAAGACAATAATCGCAATCATGCCTCCTAACAAAAAGAGGCTTTTGCCTAAATAAAAATCTTTTTTGGCTGAGGATGCGTTTTTTAAGATTAAATAAGCACCTGAAGTGCAAAAAAGGCCAGCTATCATTTCACCTAAAATCATCACACAATAGAAAATGAAATGCGTAGTAGGAGAGCTTATGGTTAACCACACGAGTTCATGCGTACCTCGGAACCAAGGATCAATTGTAATCTGTGAGAGTACATAGCGCACAAAGTAGAAATTAGATTCAAAATCAATAAGATGACCTGCAAAAATGCCGATAATGAAAACACCGATACACAGAGATACAATACCTTTAGATAGACGTGCTATAACGCTAAACTTTAAATGTAATCTAGCTCTTTGATAAGTGTTATGAAGGCTTAATGTAGACAATTTCATGTCAGGCTCGTTATTTCATGTTATCAATCTGCAGTTCTTCTTTCTATATCGGTATATCAAGCAAATGATTAAGTTGAATATATAAATATGCATTATTGCATGGAGGTTTTTAACACTCTTTGGTATCTTATAGATATATTTAAATTTGTGTAATTTGGCTAAAGAATCATGATTTTGAAAATAAAAACCCCTTTAACAGCAAGACAACGCCTATTTGAGGCATTTTTTATTATGTGTTGCTGTGCTGCCTTGTTCATTCTTTTAGCTTTATTGAGCTTTAATGTAAAAGACAATAGTTGGAATGTGGCAAATTCTTATGCAACGGTTTACAACTATGCTGGTTCTATAGGAGCTTTAGTGGCAGACTGCTTATTTTCAAGCTTAGGTTATGTTGCTTACGCTTTTCCTCTAGTATTTCTTATCTCGATTTGGATTGTGTGCCGTCATTACTTACTTTTCACGGATATAAATCTGCCCATAGCCAGTCTGCGCTGTATTGGTGGCGTAGTATCCTTATTAAGCTTATGCGCTTTGCTGAGTATGAATACAGAACCCTTTTACTTTTATTCAGGTGGAGGATTTATAGGACATATCACCTATAGTAGCTTAATACCTTACTTTAACTGGATTGGCACCTCGTTATTACTTTGCAGCTTCTTTGTCTCTGGATTAATTTTGTTATCGGGTATTCGCTTAGTCCAATTTGTAGAGTGGACAGGTTCGCTTGTGATTAAGGCTTATCATTTTATAGCTCAGTATGTTTATGCTTGGTATCAAAATACAGTGCTCAATAAAAGAAATGATGAAGATCACAGGCTCGTTGCAGAAGAAAAAGAAGAAAAAGTCAACTTTAGTGCTGAAGAAAGCGTCAAAAAATCATCTTTATTTTCTTCTTTTAGAATCAAAAAACCTCTTTTTAGCAAAGTATCTAAGACCAAAAAGGCTTCTTATGAAGAGAGCTTGCTCTGTAGAGACCAAGAACTCTCTTTTGACACAGTAGGTGTAGAAAGCGCTGCGCAAGAGGTTATAGAGTTGAATACGCAAAAGTTAGCAGAGCCTTCACACCTCGATGATATGGATTTAGAGTGCAACACAGAGCATTCTGAGCCTCAAATCAATACAGCTCCTATGGAACAGGTCTCTGAATCAGATACTGTAACAAGTGCTCCAACCCAAGAAGAAGCTCTTTGTGTAGAAGGCGAATCCACTCCAGCTTCGGAACCAGACCTATTTGCAGAAGATATACAAGACTCTTCAATGATGTCGCCAAATTTAAAAAGCAAAAATTTTGGACTCCCAGAACTGGATTTACTCGATAAAGTAAAAGCTTCAAGCCAATCCATGAGCAAAGATGAACTGGCTCAACTTGCAGAGCTTGTTGAAAAGAAACTGGAAGACTTTAATATCAAAGCTGATGTAGTCAATGTGTGCCCAGGACCTGTGATCACACGATTTGAACTTGATTTGGCGCCGGGGGTCAAAGTCTCCAAGATTACAAGTTTATCAAAAGATTTAGCCAGAGCTCTTTCTGCAATGAGTGTACGTGTCGTCGAGGTCATACCTGGTAAATCTTTTATTGGTCTGGAACTGCCTAATCTACATCGAGAAGTTGTACTTTTGAGTCAAGTTTTAGATTGTTCAAGCTTTCTAGAACATAAGTCTCATCTTGCTATGGTTCTTGGAGCAGATATTGCTGGCGAGCCTGTTGTTGCTGATTTAGCTAAAATGCCA
>DDNL01000039.1:0-145 GCA_002341165.1 Shewanellaceae bacterium UBA2521 | reverse complement strand
GCTGATTTAGCTAAAATGCCACATCTACTGGTAGCAGGCACAACAGGATCAGGTAAGTCTGTTGGAGTGAATGTCATGATCTTGAGTTTGCTCTACAAAAGCACACCTGATGATGTGCGCTTAATTATGATTGACCCCAAAATGC
>DDNL01000006.1:63591-80488 GCA_002341165.1 Shewanellaceae bacterium UBA2521 | reverse complement strand
GTTTTTTGGTCATCCTGAAGTATATATTATGATTTTACCTAGCTTTGGTATTATCTCGGCCATTATTCCTGCGTTCTCGCGCAAGCCTTTGTTTGGTTATGCTTCTATGGTGTACGCTACAGCAAGTATCGCGATTTTATCTTTTCTTGTGTGGGCGCATCATATGTTTACCGTGGGTATGCCTGTGTTTGCTGAGCTCTTTTTTATGTTCTGTACCATGCTGATTTCTGTGCCTACAGGTGTGAAAGTCTTTAACTGGGTGGCGACCATGTGGCGAGGTTCTATCACTTATGAAGTACCTATGCTATTTGCTATTGCTTTTATTGTCTTGTTTACTTGCGGTGGTTTTTCAGGATTGATGCTTGCGATTACACCTGCTGATTTTCAGTATCATGATACTTATTTTGTTGTGGCGCATTTTCATTATGTCTTGGTTACAGGCGCAATCTTTTCTATTTTTGCAGCCGTGTATTATTGGCTACCTAAATGGACAGGTTACATGTTTGATGAAAAGTTAGCACAGCTCCATTTTTGGTCGTCTTTGATTTCAGTTAATGTATTATTTTTTCCGATGCATTTTCTAGGACTTGCGGGGATGCCGCGTCGTATTCCTGATTATGCGCTGCAATTTGCTGATGTAAATCAAATTGTTTCTATAGGTGGTTTTGCTTTTGGCTTGTCTCAGTTCATCTTTTTGGCGGTTTTGGTGAAGTGTATTCGTGGTGGTGAAAAAGCAAAAAGTAGACCTTGGGAAGGTGCAAAAGGTTTAGAGTGGACGATTCCAAGTCCCGCACCTTATCATTCGTTCACGACACCGCCTAAGATAAGTGAGTAATCTATGCGTCAGCGTAAATTAACTGGATTATTGTATTTATCTGCTTTGGCTATGTTTGGCTTTGGCTTTGCTTTGGTACCTTTGTATGACGTGTTTTGTCAGGTCACAGGTATCAATGGGAAGCCTTCCAATGAAGCGGCTGTGATGCTTGAGGAACAAGTGGATCAGCAGCGTGAAATTAAAGTCCAGTTTATGACTCATGTTGATCCGAAAATGCCTTGGTTGTTTGAGCCTGAGGTGCGCGAGGTGATGGTGCATCCAGGAGAAATCAAAAAAGTCAGCTTTAAGGCAGTCAATCAGAAACGCCAATATGTCATAGGGCAAGCTATTCCTTCTATTACTCCTGGAACGGCTGCGGTGTACTTTCACAAAACAGAGTGTTTTTGTTTTAATCAACAACAGCTATCGCCTTTAGCGAGCGTGGATATGCCGCTTATCTTTTACCTTGATACATCGATACCTGAGACCATTAAAACCTTAACGCTTTCTTATACTTTGTATAATGTCAGTGATCAACTTGTCGCTTCAACGATGAAAAATGGAGTTTTCAATGAGTGAAAAATATGAACATTATTATGTTCCTGCACAAAGTCCTTGGCCGATTGTAGGTGCTTTAGGGCTTGGCTTAATTGCTTTTGGTGCAGGCACTTTTATACAACAATTAGATGAGCCAGGTGGCTATGGTGGTTATTTGCTTTTGATGGGCATTGGAACCATCATATTTATGATGTTCGGTTGGTTTAGGCATGTTATCCAAGAGTCGATGTCAGGTTTGTATTCGAAGCAAATGGATCGTTCTTTTCGTCAAGGAATGAGCTGGTTTATTTTTTCTGAAGTGATGTTCTTTTGTGCATTTTTTGGTGCGTTATTTTATGCGCGTATGATTGCCATGCCTTGGTTAGCTGGTGCAGGCAATAATGCGATGACACACGAAGTGTTATGGCCTGCTTTTGAAGCAGTGTGGCCTTTGCTCATGACTCCAGATGGTACCACAACACAAGCCATGTCTTGGTCGGGTTTGCCACTTTATAACACCATTATTTTGCTGATCTCGTCGGTAACTTTGCATTTTGCACATGTTGGTTTAGAGCAAAATAAAAGAGTACAACTGTCTTTGTTTTTGTTTATTACGATTGCTTTAGGTGCTTTGTTTCTCTCAATGCAAGGCATTGAATATATACATGCTTACCAAGAGATGGGATTAAAACTCGACTCGGGTATTTATGGTAATACTTTCTTTCTCTTAACTGGTTTTCATGGTTTACATGTCACCCTTGGCTCTATCATTTTGTTTGTGTTGTGGCTGCGTACTTTAAGGGGACATTTTACGCCCGAAAAGCATTTTGCCTTTCAGGCTGGAAGTTGGTATTGGCATTTTGTTGATGTCGTGTGGCTATGCTTATTTATTTTTGTCTACGTGCTTTAACGCTAGTAAGGTCTTGCATTGAGCGTAATCCAGCCCTGTGAGGCGGCGAGCAGCACTAAGATAATAATTAAGACAGAAGCCAGTAGTCGTCTTTGGATAAATTGTGTCATGTTTGGCTCGCCTTTTCGCATTTGGAAAAGCGCTTTGCCTAAGCTAATAAAGATATAAATGAGTAATAAAATAATGAGTAATTTAAGGGTGAGCATAAAATCCTTTTTGTATCCTTCCATTGTGTGGGTTATTTTTACTCTGACTGTTGTTGGCATTTTAGTCAAGCTCGGTTTGTGGCAGTTGAGTCGAGCAGAGCAAGCACAAAGTCGGATGATACAGTTTCAAAAGACAGCTCAAACAACACAGCCTTTAAGCTTAACTCATGCTCCTCATGATGCGGGGCAGTGGGTTGTTGCGCAAGGAGAAGTGTTTCCTGAATATGCTCTACTGCTTGATAACCAAACTTTAGAAGGACGTGTGGGTTATAAATGGCTGATGCCTTTTTATGCCTCACGCGTTGATCTTTGGTTGCTTTTGGATCTTGGTTTTATCTCAGCTTCTGGTCGTGATGTTATACCAACGCTACCTCAAGTAGAGAGGTATCAACAGATCCAAGGTCAAATTTATGCGGTATCAAAAAACCCTCTTAACCATGAACTGAAAGGAGAACCAGGCTTTCCCAAAAGAATACAAGCTCTAGATATGGCAGCACTTCGAGCTGTCTTACATCGACCTCTCGTGGATTATATTTTGAGATTAGATAAAATAGGAAAATTAAATTTAGCTTCTTTGTATAAACCATCACAAATTCCTTATACTAAACACCTAGGCTATGCTGTGCAATGGTTTGCTATGGCGGGTGTTTTCTTGATACTCATGATTATTTATCGACGAAGATCAAAGGATTGTTTATGAAACTTCGCGGCATACCCAAAACATTATTACTTATTGCTTTTATTTTTGTGTTACCTATTTTGGTTGCCAAATTACTTTTAGATCAGGGATGGTATGAAAAAGGCTATACAAATAAAGGTGTCTTCTTTAAAGAACACTTGACCTATTCGCATATGAGTATGCGAAATCCTATGCTTGGTTTGTGGCAAGTAGCTTATGTGCTACCGCAAATTTGCCAAGATGACTGTCTCGCTCAATTAGCACTGATGAGGAACTCATGGATGGCTCTAGGGCGCAAACAAGATCGTGTAAGTCTTGTGGTTTTTGTGCATCCTGATAGCGATCCTTTAATCAAACAGCAAATCCATAACTCAGATCTTTATATTTGGATGAAAACACCTAAAGATTTTGCTAAGCGTTTTCATGAGCAGGAGCTTATGATTATCGATCCCCTCGGTAAGTTTATTTTGCATTATGAAGGCTCGAAAAAGAAATCAGAGTCTGAAAAAATCATGGGAAATAGAGATTTGATGTTGGATTTAAGGAAGTTACTGACGTTTTCTAAGGCAGGTTAGTTATGCAAAAAATGCTAGGTGTGAGCTTAGTTCTTGCGTTGTGTGTCATTATGATGGGCGCCTATACAAGGTTGTCCGATGCGGGTTTAAGTTGTCCTGATTGGCCTAATTGCTATGGTTACCCAACGGTAACACAAGCTCAAGATCATTTAATATTAGCGGAGCAAAGTTTTCCAGAGCGACCTCTTGATGCGGGTAAAGCATGGTTAGAAATGATCCATCGTTATATTGCTGGCGCTCTAGGTTGTTTTGTGTTTTTTATGGTGGCTTTATCCACTTGGCGTGAAAAGAAAATACAACCTTTGCCTACAGCTTTGCTTGCTTTGGTAGGTATGCAAGTGACCTTAGGTATGTTGACCGTGACCATGAATTTGGTGCCATGGATTGTAACAGGTCACTTATTGGGTGGCTTTAGCTTATTTTCTTTACTTTGGATTTGGTTCCTCTCTTACCGCTACTTTTCTATAGATTCTGATGTGTCACAAAAAAAGCGATTGATGCCTTATGCAATTATTGCTTTAGTGGCTCTTGTGGGGCAAATTTTTCTAGGCGGTTGGATGGCTTCGAATTATGCTGCAACCGCTTGTACAGAACTGCCTTTTTGCGAAGGGCAATGGTGGGAAAACTTGCAGTGGATGCAAGCTATGTTCGGGTTTCTTGGTAATTATACCGACTATGAGTTTGGTGTACTTAATTATAATGCGCGTATGACGATTCATGTTTTGCATAGGTTTGGTGCGCTGTTAGCTTTTGCCTGTATTTTTATATTGGTTCTGCGTATGCTTTACTGTTGCCAATCGCTTATATTGCGTCGTGCAGCATGGATTATATTGGGACTGCTTACGGTGCAGCTGAGTTTAGGTGTGAGTCATATTATTTTTCACTTTCCTGTTTATATTGGGGTTGCGCATAATGCGGTGGCCGCTTTGCTTCTATTAAGTTGTTTGTTTGTATTGTATACATTGATGCGTTATCAAGGAAGAGCAGCATATGTCTAGATTATCGATGCCGATGAAAAGTTACGATGCCTATGTTGAGTTAGCTTGTGCTTATTTGGAGCTCACTAAACCTAAGGTTGTCTTGTTGATGTTATTGACCGTGTTAGTAGGAATGTATTTAACACCTGTTGAGAGTTTGCCCATATTGCAAACAGTGCTTGGCTTGCTGGGTATTGCAGCACTTTCTGCATCAGGTGCTGTGTTCAATCATATTTTAGATGAGCACATTGATCGCAAAATGATACGTACCCATCAGCGACCTCTGCCACAACAGAAGATTTCAACCTATCAAGCGATTGGCTTTGCTTCTGGTTTGTTATGTATCGGTTTTCTTTGTTTGTATCGTTGGGTAAATCCTCTTACGGCTTGGTTGACTTTAGCCAGCTTGGTTGGGTACGCTTTTATTTATACTTTATATCTCAAGCGTGCAACATCACAAAACATTGTGATAGGAGGACTCGCAGGTGCTATGCCTCCTTTGTTGGGTTGGACGAGTATCATGAATCAGGTTGACCCTTTTCCTCTATTGCTGGTTATGATCATTTTTACATGGACTCCCCCTCATTTTTGGGCTTTAGCGATAGATAGAGAAAAGGATTATGCTAAGACAGGTTTACCTATGCTTCCTGTTGCTTATGGTATCGAATTAACTAAACTATTTATTCTTTTGTATACCATTTTGTTGATGCTGGTGTGTTTGCTACCTTATCTGATGAATTTATCAGGTTTGCTTTATTTGGTCGTATCCACTTGGGTTAATGGTTTATTTATTTATAAAGCTTGGTTGTTTTATCGTGCAGAAGATCAGAGACAAGCGATGCCTTTATTCAAGTTTTCTATTGTGCATCTTATGGTACTCTTTGTTGCTTTATTAGTTGATCACTATGGCATGGCACTATGAGAAGAGCATATGTTATTGCCGTACCTCTAGTCTCAGCATTATTGGGTATTATACTCTATTATGGTCTGTTTGCTAAACATCCATTACGCTCTGGTTTAATGTTTACACAACCTAAAGTTTTGAGTGATTTTACTTTATATGATCAGTTTGGTGCTCCATTTCGCCCAAGTCATTTATTGGGGCACTGGACTTTGCTGTTTGCTGGATATACATCTTGTCCTGATGTATGTCCAACAACCTTAGCTCAGTTAAAATATGTGTGGCAGACCTTAGATGAGTCTCAGCTACATATTGCAATGGTTTCTGTTGACCCGCAATACGATACTTCAGAACGTCTCAAAGATTATATGGCTTATTTTGATCCCGATTTTTTAGGTTTGCGGGCTGAGCATAATCAGCTTTCTCCGTTTTTACGTCAACTTGGATTAATTTATACACCGAAAAAAAATGAGCAAGATATGATTCATCATAGCGCATCGATGGTTTTACTTAATCCAGAGGGACAGGTTGCTGCAATTTTAAAACCTTCGCCGCAATCACTTGGAGGCATGATGACTATCAAGGCTGACGATGTGATTCACGACTTAAAGCTTTTATTACATAACCGTGCGAAGCCTACATCTTTTTTATAAAAGATCTCCTGTTTTTTATTTATGGTGTTTTAGCCTATCTTGATGTGTACTGAAAAAGAGAATGCCTTATTTAAATAGGAGACAAAGTGACTGTCTGGAAAAGACAGCTTAAGAGGTTTGAATAATAGATGTATTTTTTTATGTTGATTAAATTGATTTGCGGTTAACATCATCAACATATATGATAAATATTCGTGCTAAAATTTATTTCATTGCTTAAGGATAAGAATTTAAATGAATATCTATGCTGATCTTGTTGATGTTGATGATGGCTGTGCACCTAATCCGTTTTATCGTGTGATGACATTTGCTTTAGGTCAATCAAAAATAAGACAAGAGGCGAAAGTAGGTGATGCTATTGTAGGTTTATCTAAATGTCGCTTAACTCAGGATTCTCAGGTAGTGTATGCTGGGATTGTTTCGGATGTGATGTTACTTGAATCATATTTTGATGATTCGAGGTATTTAAATAAAAAACCTTCTTTTAATCCGAAAAATAGTCGAGATTGGTTTGATCAGTATGGTGATAATATTTATCAAAAGAGTGCTGGTGTGTGGAAGCAACATACTCATTTATCTCGCTCTAAATCAGATATGGCGGAAGATATTCAAGGTAAACATGTTTTGATATGTAAACAATATTGGTATTTTGGCAAAAAAGCGCTGAATTTGCCTGAAAAACTTCAGTTACTTATGCCTGATACAGATGCTTTTAGAAAAAATACAGATGAGCTTTTAAATCAAAGTTTTATAAAGTGGATTAATACATATGAAAGAGGTGTTGCGGGGTTGCCCACAGAAATTGCAAGGATAAAAGATTCTGATCTTGTGTCATAGATAAGTACTCAGTGTATATGCTCTATTGGGTCGTTTAAGTAAGAGACGGATAAAATGAAAAAATTATGTATAATGTTCACGATATGTATGGGATGCTTGAGTTATCCCGTCTTATCTAAAACGACCACACATGCTTCTCAAGATGAGGCTTTAAAAGCCTCTTACACGGTGAAAGGAAGACTTTTGGAGTTCGC
This sequence comes from Shewanellaceae bacterium UBA2521, assembly GCA_002341165.1. Classification (GTDB taxonomy): domain Bacteria; phylum Pseudomonadota; class Gammaproteobacteria; order Enterobacterales; family Shewanellaceae; genus UBA2521. The sequence goes on along the minus strand of DDNL01000006.1, from coordinate 73,205 downwards.
ACTTCAAAAAGGGTTTAAGCCTTTTTCCCTTGCCCAAGCTGAACGTATTTTGAGTGATTTGGAAGAGAAAAATCCGATTAGTTTACTGAAAAAACATCCATCTTTTGATTATATTTCTTTACTTGATGCATCTTCAGTCACTTCTTTATTAGGAGAAGATGCAAAGTCGGCTTCCGGTGAAAAGATGAAGCTTAAAAATGGTCAAGATGCTTTTATAGGTGTTGAGTTTGCAACTAAAATCAGTCGACCACACCTGAACTATATCAACTTACATGCAGAGCTAAAGCAATCACAATTGACTAAGCATGATCATTTAAAATCTCTTGATTTAGAAGTAGACAAAATGGTGACATTGCATCAGTTTCAATGGATAAGCAATCAAGACTTGGTTAACCCAATACAAAAGCGCTTACTTTCAAGACAAGAGCTAAAAAATATTTTAACTGGAGCTCAGCAATATGCTGGAGAAGATCTGGTACTCTGGCATGTTTATTCTGAGGTACATACTGCTCAAGATAATATACTTCCGGCTTTAAAAAAGCAGTCTAGACCCCAAGGTTTGATTGATTAAAAGTATGCTGTGTAAGCTGCTTAAATGACTTGAAGAGATCTGTTTGATTCTATGTTCAGTAGAAGAGCTCAAAAGAAGAGAAGAGGCAAAACAAAGCATAATAGTTTTATTTTACCTCAGCCAGATTTAGCCCTGATTACGCACTCTATATAAATAATAATACCATCCGAAGATAAGACAGCAGATAAAGAGGATCATGCTGTGACCTCCATAGCTAAATAAAGTACGACCTTGAGTGAGCTCTATTTCACCATATAAAACTGTGCTTTGATCAACTGGCGCTTGTTTTATGATCTCGCCTTTGGCGTTGACACTTGCTGTGATGCCACTGTTGGTTCCTCTTAGTAACGGCCGTCCAAATTCAGCAGCACGCATTTGCGCAATTTGCATATGTTGTGCAGGACCGATAGAACGTCCAAACCATGTATCATTTGAAATGGTTAACAAGATTTGCGTTGTATCATCGAAGTTAGCACGCAAGGCTTCGGCAAAAGCAATTTCATAGCAGATTTTAGGTAAAATAGTGTAACCTGCAGCTTTCAATTGATTTTGCTTGGCATCGCCGGCATAAAAGTTAGACATAGGTAAATTGAAAAAGGGTGCAATGGGTCTGAGCAGATCTTCAAACGGAACATACTCACCTATAGGTAATAAATGCGCTTTTTGATATCGATTGGCATTGTTATCATGATAACCTTCTTGCTCTACACCCTCTTTTTCATAGTTACCTAATACGAGGATCCCATTATAGGTTTTATGGTTTTTATGCTGTGTAATGCCTGTGATGAGCCCAACATCATGCTTTTTCGCTATGCGATCCATTCTGTATAAGTAGGATTGGATTCTTTTTTCCGATGTTGCAAGTGCTGATTCAGACCAAATAATTAAATCGGCTTTATCCCAGTATGCTTCAGAGAGTGTTGCTTGTGTATCGAGAGAAGGTTTGAGATAACTAGGATTCCACTTAATGCTTTGTGGCGTATTACCTTGAACCAATGCAACATGAACGCGCTCACCTGTGTTCTCGATGGGGTTGAGCATGTACCCGAGAAGAGTACAAAAGCCAAGCGTACAAGAGATGATGAGCGGTATTTTATATTGTTTTGTGCTGATGATTGAGAACAATAAAGCGGCAATCAGCGCAGAAATCCCCGTGAGCCCTAACGCACCTATATAGGGTGCAAGATGGATGAACGGACTCCCTACAAAAACATAACCATCCCATAACCAAGGAAAACCTGTTAACAGTTCACCACGTAGCCATTCAGTAAAACACCAGATGACAGGAAAGATCATGAGAGTGATTTTGTACATACCAAGAGGGTTGAGTCGTTGGAGTAACCAACCCGCAAGCATAGGATAGAGCGCTTGATAAGCATTAAATACAAGTAACAATAAGAGAGCAACATAAAGAGGTAAGTCGCCATATTCGATCATACTTACTCTAAGCCAATTTGATCCTATAAAGAATTTACCTAAGCCAAACGCAAACCATATGAGGCTATTGTGTGTTAATTTATGACGTTGACTCAGGAGTAAAGGGCAGGCCAGAGTTAACGGTGCAAGGATCCAGATATGGAAGGGTGCATAAGCAAGCACTGAGAGTGCACCACTAAAAAATGATACGATAATACGCAATGTTTGTGCTGAGGAGCGGGAACTGAGTAACATATCAGAGACATAAGCTCCTACAGTATGAAGTTTATCCTGTTGGGTTGATTCGAACATCGAGTTTTATAATCCTTCGTGTATCTGCTTTGAGAACCGTGAAGACTAGTTTTTCTAGCGTAATACTTTCTCCGGTTTGTGGCAAGTGTCCGAATGCATGAGCCACTAGGCCACCAATAGTATCAAACTCTTCATCACTGAGCTGTGTGTTCAGTAATGTATTAAATTCTTCTATGGGTGTGAGTGCATCAATATGAAACTGGTTTTTGCTGACTTTTTTGATGTAGTTTTTTTGTTCGGGAGCTAAGTCGTATTCATCCTCAATATCACCGACGATTTCTTCTAGAATATCTTCAATGGTGATAAGGCCCGATACTCCGCCATACTCATCTACAACAATAGCCATGTGATAACGTTTAGAGCGAAACTCTTTAAGAAGCACATCGACTCTTTTACTTTCAGGCACAACGACCGCAGGTCTGATGATATCGCGAAGCTCAAAATCCAGTTCAGGATGATTGAAGCTATGTTTGAGCAAGTCTTTTGCGAGTAAAATACCTTCAATGTGATCTTTATCGTCATGAATGACAGGAAAGCGGGAGTGCGTGGTATGTACGACCTTTTGGATAATTTCAGGTAAAGTAAGATTTTTCTGAATAGCGACGATTTGCGATCGAGGAATCATGACATCACGTACCTTGAGTGTGGTTACATCTAGTACACCTTGAATCATTTCTTTGGTGTCTTCGGTAATCACATCGCGCTTTTTCGCTTTTTTAATAACGGCTTCAAGTTCTTTTGTACTTTGAGGCTCGCCTTGCATAAGTTGTTTTATGCGAGAGATTAAATTTTTTTTCTGAGAGGGAGGTTTATCGTCACTCATAGTTGATAGGGTCATAGGTCTCTTAATAAATTAAATTTCGTCATCAGCATAAGGATTATTGTAACCCAGTTGCTGCATCAGTGTTGTTTCTAAGCTTTCCATTTCTTCAGCTTCTTTATCTTCTATATGGTCATAGCCGAGTAAATGCAAGGTACCATGAATAATTATATGTGCCCAGTGCGCAATCATATCTTTATTTTGTTCTTTGGCTTCTTCTTCAATCACTTCAGCGCAGACGACTAAATCACCTAATAAAGGTATAGGCAAGTCTTCATGCTGCTCAAGAGGGAAAGCTAAGACGTTTGTGGGCTTATTCTTTTGGCGGTATTCATGGTTGAGATATTGTATTTCATGTTTATCAGTAATACGGATGGTCATCTCGACTTCAGAGCGGTGCGCACCAATGGCAGTTTTGACCCATTTAAGAATCTCAGCATCACTAGGTTGTTCTTGCTGCTCGATGATGCGCTGAATGTATAAATCAATAGACATGTTATTTTTTGTGCTCTTTTCGTTGTTGTTCTTTTTTATCATGTTGCTCATAAGCATCGACAATATGAGCGACCAATGGATGGCGTACTACGTCTTTAGCATCAAAAAAATTGAAGCTGATGTCATCAAGATCCTGTAATACTTCTATAGCATGTTTGAGTCCTGATTTTTGATTTTTAGGTAAATCGACTTGAGTGATATCACCTGTAATTACAGCTTGGCTGCTAAAGCCAATACGTGTAAGGAACATTTTCATCTGCTCAATGGTTGTATTTTGCGATTCATCGAGAATGACAAAAGCATCATTGAGCGTACGTCCGCGCATATAAGCAAGAGGTGCAACCTCAATAATGTTACGTTCGATATACTTTTCGACTTTTTCAAAGCCGAGCATTTCGAACAAGGCATCGTATAAAGGTCGTAGATAAGGATCGACTTTTTGGCTCAAGTCACCAGGCAAGAAACCCAACTTTTCACCCGCCTCGACCGCTGGGCGTGTGAGCAAAATGCGACGTACCTCTTGACGCTCCAATGCATCTACAGCGGCAGCAACGGCTAAATATGTTTTGCCCGTTCCCGCAGGCCCTATACCAAAGCTAATATCATGTGACATGATATTTTGCATATAGGCTGTTTGATGCTGATTGCGTGGTTTGATAAGACCTGCTTTAGTTTTGATTTGAATATCGGTTTTGTGTGGCCTTGTTTGAGGCATTTTAGATGAAAGGGTGTTAATTTCTTGCATAGCTAAGTGAATTTGTTCCGGCTCTAAAGGAGGAATACGGCCTCTTATAGGCTGTGTCTCCAGATAAAGCTCTTGTAATAGTTTTTTAGCGGCATGAGCTTGCTGCGTTTCACCATGAATATAAAAACGGTTGTCTCTATGATTGATTTCAACCGAAAGCCCTTGTTCAACTTGCTCTAAGTTTGCGTCTAAAGGACCGCAAAGAGACGCAAGACGGCGTCCCTCTACAGGCTCTAGCTCGAGTTCTATTTGAATTAAATGGCTCAAAGAAGCACCTCTAAGCTGATTAGATTGATGGACTAAAAGTACCCACACCTAACTCATCGACAGCAGTGCGCTGTGACAGGAGTTCACTTGGATGTAAGTCTTTCCTAAGATCCATGTCGGCCTCAGAGCGAATGACTTTACCTCTGAGTGAGTTTGGTCTTGCTTCGGTAATTTCAATATCCACAAACTGACCTACCATAGTAGGCTGGCCTTCAAAGTTAACAATACGATTGTTCTCGGTACGGCCACAAAGTTCCATAGGATTCTTTTTCGATGGGCCTTCAACTAAAACACGCTGTACAGTGTCTTGCATACGACGACTGTACATCATCGCATTTTGATTGATGCGCTCTTGTAGAATGTAAAGACGCTTTTTCTTTTCTGTTTCAGGCACATCATCAGGTAAATCCGCAGCAGGTGTGCCAGGACGAGCACTATAGATAAAGCTAAAGCTTTGATCAAATTGAACATCTTCAATAAGCTTCATTGTAGCTTGGAAGTCTTCGTTGGTTTCACCGGGGAAGCCAATAATAAAGTCTGAGCTTAAATGCAAATGAGGACGTACTTTTTTGAGCCGACGTATAATCGACTTATACTCTAGTGCTGTATGAGGACGCTTCATGAGCGTGAGAATGCGATCAGAACCACTTTGAACAGGCAAGTGTAGAAAATCAACCAGTTCAGGCACATCTGCATATGCATCGATAATATCTTGCGTAAATTCAAGAGGATGGCTGGTGGTATAACGAATACGATCAATGCCATCAATTGAGGCTACATAACGTAAAAGGTGCGCGAAGCTACATATTTCACCATCGTGCATCACACCGCGATATGCATTCACGTTTTGGCCAAGCAAATTCACTTCTCGTACATTTTGTTCAGCAAGTTGCGCGATTTCATACAAGACATCATCTAAAGGTCGGCTGATTTCTTCTCCTCGTGTATAAGGAACAACACAAAAAGAACAGTATTTACTACAACCTTCCATAATGGATACGAATGCTGTAGGACCTTCTGCTTTAGGCTCAGGCAGGCGATCAAATTTTTCTATTTCAGGAAAGCTTGTATCAACTACAGCTTTTTCGCCTTGCTGAATCTTTTGAATCATCTCCGGCAAGCGATGCAATGTTTGTGGTCCAAAAACGAGATCAACAAAAGGAGCTCGTTCACGGATAGCGCGCCCTTCTTGAGATGCGACACAACCACCTACACCAATAATGAGGCCTGGCTTCTTTTGTTTGAGATTTTTCCAACGTCCTAGCTGATGAAAGACTTTTTCTTGCGCTTTCTCACGAATGGAACAGGTGTTAAGCAGCAAAACGTCAGCTTCTTCAGGATGCTCTGTTTCTTGGTAACCATGGGTGTCGTCGAGTAGTTCAGCCATTTTCGCTGAGTCATACTCATTCATTTGACAGCCCCAAGTTTTAATATGTAATTTTTTAGTCATGTTCAATCATTAACAAGAGTGAATAAAATTTGGGATGTATTGGTTTATCATTTTACCTTTTTTAAGTGCAAATCGCTACAAAATAACCCTATTTAGTCACGGTAAGGCTGAAAACAAGTGGAAAATTTATCTAAACTTTGGCTTTATCGAGTCTCAATGGTATGCTTAGTTGCACTAAAAAATAGTTTTGAGTGAGCGTATGCAACAATTTGATTTTGTAATACATGGAGCCGGCATGATTGGCAGCGCAACTGCGGTAGGCTTGGCTCAGCTTGGTTTTTCCGTTGCTTTGATTGAAGCAAAGCCACCACAGCCTTTTGATGCACTCCAGCCTTTTGATATGCGTGTTTCGGCACTTAGTTTTGCTTCGGAGTTGATGCTTGAGCGTTTAGGCGCTTGGTCTTGGATACGCAAGCAACGTATACGCACTTATAAACACCTTGAAGCCTTCGAGCGTCCTGATCAAGTGTTACGCTTTTCTGCTCCTGATGCAGGCTTACCTTATTTAGGACACTTTGTTGAAAACCGTTTGGTTCAGTTAGGTTTATGGCATCAATTTGAGCACTATGATCAGATTAAGCTTTGGTCTGGGCAGAGTATCCGTGAGATGACTTGGCAACCTGAACAGGTCGTTATTGAGCTGGAAGACGGTGAAACTCTTGCAGCAAAATGGGTGATTGGTGCTGATGGCATGCACTCTTTAATTCGGCAAAAAGCAAGTATTGCTGTATCTGGAAAAGGTTATGATCAAGCTGCTTTAGTGGTCAGTGTGCGCACACAATATCCTGAACAGCAGACCACATGGCAGCAGTTTACACCTGAAGGTGCGAGAGCTTATTTGCCTTTGGCTGATGACAGTGCTTCTCTTGTTTGGTATGCCAAGCCTGATCAGGTTCAGCAGTTAAAAAGCTTACCTGATGCAGTATTACGCCGTGAAATCATGCACGCATTTCCCGAACGCTTGGGTGATATTTCGATACAAAACCGAGCGTTTTTTGGTTTAACGCGCCAACATGCAAGACAATATGTGGCGCCGCGGACATTGCTTATCGGTGATGCTGCGCACAGTATTCATCCTTTGGCTGGCCAAGGTGTCAACTTAGGTTTCAAAGATTTAAAAGTTTTATTAGATGTGATCACTCAGGCACAAAACAAAGGACAGCAGGTGTTCAGTGAAGCAAGCTTCAAACCTTACCATCAGCTGCGTTATCGAGATAATTTGTTGATGATGTCAACGATGGACGTTTTTTATCAAGGCTTTAAAGTGAATTTGCCTTGGGTGCGTAAATTGCGTCAGTTTTCTTTGAAATGTGCGGCAAAATCAGGTCCTATCAAACATCATTTACTCAAATACGCTGTTGGTTTAACTTAATTAACCTATAAGAAAGTGTTAGAATAGAAACTTATTTAGTTTTTGAAGTGATAGACAAGATAGACATATAAAATGAGCATGAAAGATATACGTTTAATTGTTGGGTTGGCCAATCCAGGTGCTCAGTATGCACAAACAAGACATAATGCAGGCTCTTGGTATGTTGAACAACTTGCACAGCTTGCAGGTGCTACCTTCACTGAAGATAAAAAAATGTTCGGCCTTACAGCACGCGTGACTTTGTATGGTCATGATGTACGTTTGTTGATTCCTACTCAATTTATGAATTGCAGCGGTAAGTCTGTGCTCGCTATGGCTCACTTTTATCGTATTGCACCCGAACAGATTTTAATTGCACATGATGAACTTGATTTACCTCCTGGTGTGGCCAAGTTTAAGCAAGGTGGTGGACATGGCGGGCATAATGGCTTAAAAGATATTATTGCTTGCTTGGGGCAGCAGAAAGGGTTTTACCGCTTACGTATCGGTATTGGCCATCCCGGCAATAAAAAACAAGTGGCTGATTTTGTGTTAAATAAAGCACCGCAGAAAGAATATCAAGCAGCTTTAGATGCGATTGATGAGGCTGTACGTGCAACAGAAATAGGTTTTAAAACGGATCTTGCACAAGCAATGAACCGTCTACATTCATTTAATGCGCTTGCGAGCGACGAAAAATAAAGGTTTTGTTATGGGATTTAAATGTGGCATTGTGGGTTTACCTAACGTAGGTAAATCAACTTTATTTAATGCATTGACTCAAGCAGGTATAGAAGCTGCAAATTTTCCTTTTTGTACGATTGAACCCAATACAGGTGTGGTACCTGTGCCTGATTTGCGCTTACAAGCTTTGGCTGACATAGTGCAACCACAACGTTTGATTCCAACTACGATGGAGTTTGTTGATATTGCAGGTTTAGTCGCTGGGGCATCGAAAGGTGAAGGCTTGGGTAATCAGTTTTTGGCTAATATCCGCGAAACAGATGCGATAGGTCATGTTGTACGTTGTTTTGATGATGAAAATGTTGTGCACGTTGCAGGTCAGGTTAATCCACTTGAAGATATAGATGTCATCAATACGGAATTAGCGCTTGCTGATCTAGACAGTTGTGAGCGCGCTCTACAGCGTTTGGCAAAGCGTGCTAAAGGTGGTGATGCAGATGCTAAGTTTGAGATCACGGTTCTAGAAAAGTGTCTGCCTATCTTAGAAGAAGCAGGTATGTTACGTACACTGGAGTTGACTGCCGAAGAAGATAAAGCTATTGCTTATCTTAATTTTCTCACACGTAAACCTACAATGTACATTGCCAATGTTGCTGAAGACGGCTTTGAAGGCAATGCGCATCTAGAAGCTTTAACAGCTTTTGCAAAGGCGGAAAATGCTGTTGTGGTACCTGTGTGTGCTGCAATTGAATCTGAATTATCTGAGTTAGATGATGAAGATAGAAAAGAGTTTATGGCTGATTTAGGTATGGAAGAAGCAGGACTTGATCGCGTGATTCGAGCAGGTTATGAGTTACTTGATTTACATACTTATTTTACCGCTGGTGTAAAAGAAGTACGCGCATGGACTGTGCCTGTAGGATCTACGGCGCCTCAAGCTGCGGGTAAGATTCATACGGACTTTGAGAAAGGCTTTATTCGTGCAGAACTGATAGGCTATGATGATTATATCAGTTGCCAAGGTGAAGCTGGAGCGAAGGAGCAAGGTAAGTGGCGCTTAGAAGGTAAAGATTATATTGTTAAAGATGGTGATGTGATTCACTTTAGGTTTAACGTTTAATTTTGAATAAGTGTTAAAATAAGTCACTGTGAGTTCGTTTTTTTGCGGTGGCTTGTTGTTATCGGCTGAAATTATGCTTTGCGTGTAGCAGGTCAAGATATAACACAATGCTTACACCAAGAGTATAAAGTGGGCTACATGTTTCGATAAGAGACTATTTTTGAACAAAAAGAAAGCATTTACGCGCTTTAATCGCGATTTTTAATGGAAAAGGGTTGACCTCATCAGCTTGAATTTGCATAATACGCCAGCTCGTTAAAGAGTATTTGTATTAAGGCTATGTAGCTCAGCTGGTTAGAGCACAGCATTCATAATGCTGGGGTCGCAGGTTCAAGTCCCGCCATAGCCACCAAATACAATGCGGAAGTGGCGGAATTGGTAGA
>DDNL01000006.1:59620-63207 GCA_002341165.1 Shewanellaceae bacterium UBA2521 | reverse complement strand
TTCAAGTCTCTCCTTCCGCACCACTTAGTTTTAGCTGTTGGGATATCGCCAAGCGGTAAGGCAGCGGGTTTTGATCTCGCCATTCCCAGGTTCAAATCCTGGTATCCCAGCCAACTAAAACCTTATGACAGTGGTGCTTTGATAACGATAAAATAATGATGTTGGGATATCGCCAAGCGGTAAGGCAGCGGGTTTTGATCTCGCCATTCCCAGGTTCAAATCCTGGTATCCCAGCCAATTATTTTACGGCTATGTAGCTCAGCTGGTTAGAGCACAGCATTCATAATGCTGGGGTCGCAGGTTCAAGTACCGCCATAGCTACCATCTACTTTCAAGATGTAAAAGAGAAAGAAAAACAATGTGTATTGCGGAAGTGGCGGAATTGGTAGACGCACCAGATTTAGGTTCTGGCGCCGTAAGGTGTGAGAGTTCAAGTCTCTCCTTCCGCACCATACATTGAAAAACAGAAGTTGGGATATCGCCAAGCGGTAAGGCAGCGGGTTTTGATATCGCCATTCCCAGGTTCAAATCCTGGTATACCAGCCAATCTATTTAAGCATCTCTTCACTTTTTCTTTACGACTCCTCGAAATTCTCTAGCGCTTTACTTGCCGACAAACGTCCCTAGATTAAATGTTTTTGATGGATCTGGATGAGTTTTTGTATTGTGTATTGCTCAAGGCGATAAAAAATTGAACTTTATGATGGGCATCAGTGGTACGCTCTGAGTATTTTAGATACTGTTTTAGAAGTCTATTTGTATATATCAAGTATGAAAATTACTACCGCCTTTAATGCGGCCATATTGTGCTGCTTGCTCAAAAACACTTGAGCGATGATGCATGCTGTAGCCTAGCCAGACATAGTTTATTTGAGGAAGGTTCAATATGTCACCTAGATTGATATCGAGAGAGATGTTGAGGTAATTAGAAAACTGATGCGGTTTATATTTTGGCATCACATCTTCATATTCTGTTTGAGTGACGTGGGTAATATATGAAATACCTTCTATAAAACCAAATCGAGTTCGTACACCCAATGGAATAGTGTAATAAAGCTGGATCCCTAGAATAAATTCAGGGGATGAGCGCTTGTCTTCGCTGTTGTAATGGTAAGCTAAACCTGCTGTAGGATAGACATCTATGTGCGCAGAAAAGAGCTCTTCTGCGACCTTGTAACCGTAAAACACGGAGTAGATTTTATCTTCAGGCACGGTGTTTTTGAGTGAACTTTTTAAGATAAACAAATTTTCAAGATTGGTATCAACACCTAAACCATAAGAGAAGCGTAGCTGGTGTGAGTCAGGTTTGATCTTGGTCGATGGCAAGGTTGATTGAGATTTTTGTGGACTAGATGCAATGAGAAAGCCTAAGCCGTATTCAAATTGAATACAAGACTTTATGTATAGAGAGCGGCAGATGTTGTGATGAAAGGTAGAAAAGTGGGTATGACCTATGACATACAGATCAGAAAAAAGATGATATCTTAGGTCGCCTCCTGCTTTGAGTATCAAGCCACCCTTTAACTTGGTTTGCTCTAAACCAAAATATCGTGAGGTATAACCTGAAGTGTAATAGCGCGTTTCTATAAGGGGTTCAAATCGCCAGTTCTCCGTATGATAGATCCAACCTAAGCGTGTTTTAAATAAAGTATGACCTTTTTCATCGCTCATCATTGCATAACGTGTATAAAGCTGTTTACTGTGGTGATAATCTAATTCCAAACCATAGTGTCCGGTAGCGCCTTTTTTTTGATTTTGATGTGCTTTAGGTAGGTCAATGAGCTGCATTTGTGCCACGGCATCGATATTGAATTGAGGTGTGCGATATAGATGTATACCGCCTTCCTCGCCATGTAAGAAAATATATTTGCCTTGCAAATAAAAAAGAGGTGATAGATTTCGATGGATAGTTTCTTGGGTATGTAATGCAGGTGAATCGGTGTCGAAAGGAAGCGTATATCTACGAACTTTGAGACCCAAAGCCCAGTCTAGATCATAACGCTCAGTTGGTATTGCTGTTGATGCACAAGCGTTATAAGATAAGCCTGCGAGCATAAAGAGAAACAAGGTTATGTGTTGAAAGAGATAAAACACAGAGTATGGGCTTCTTTGTGATCCGAGCATCATTTAATGTGTCATGAAGTTGAGTTTTTTGAATGGGTATGAATATGATAGAAAAAGCACTTTCATTTATCTATGAAGTAGATAAATTAAAATCGGTTTATCGCAAGGCGATGATTAAGTCTGATCAAAATCGTTATGAAAATAGTGCCGAACACAGCTGGCATATTGCACTAACAGCTATAACTTTACAGCAATATATTAAAATGCCTTTAGATATACAGCGTGTTGTGACCATGCTGTTGTTGCATGACATTGTAGAAATTGATGCAGGCGATACCTTTGCTTTTGCAGATCAAAAAGACCTTGATGCTCAGCATGAAAAAGAACTTCAAGCGGCTCAACGTATTTTTGGACTTTTACCAGAAGAACAAGGCGCAAACTTCTTACAAATTTGGTTGGAGTTTGAAGAAGGCAAAACAGTTGAGGCTCGTTATGCTGTTGCAATCGATCGAATTTTACCTTTAATTCAGAACATGCAAAACGAAGGTGGAAGTTGGGCGCAGCATCATGTGAGTTATTCACAAGTTCTAGCGAGACATCAATATTTACCTGATTTATCTATGGAATTATGGGAATATGTGTGTGAGCAGGTAGATGAAGCGGTAAATAGAGGTTGGTTGAAATCGGATTGATTTTTTATGGTGGCCCCTCCCTGACTTGAACAGGGGACCTAACGATTATGAGTCGTTTGCTCTAACCAACTGAGCTAAGGGGCCTAAAACCTGAACGCCATTTTAGCTCCTTTAAATGTAGAAAGCCAGTCAAAAATGATGAAAGCCGGATTGTTTGTTGTTTATTTAAACAAAAAAAGCAGCGTTTTGGTCGCTGCTTTTTTATGTAGATATGAAATTGTATCTTTCTTACTCATCAATAAATGATTTTAAAATTTCTGAGCGCGATGGATGACGTAACTTACGTAGAGCCTTAGCTTCAATCTGACGAATACGTTCACGCGTGACATCAAATTGTTTACCTACTTCTTCGAGCGTATGATCTGTATTCATATCGATACCAAAACGCATTCTTAGAACTTTCGCTTCACGCGGAGTGAGTTCTGCGAGCACTTCGTGCGTTGCATTTTTTAAACTGCCGCTTGTTGCTGAGTCAATCGGCTGGCTTAGTGTGGTATCTTCAATGAAATCTCCAAGATGTGAATCTTCATCGTCACCTATGGGTGTTTCCATAGAAATAGGCTCTTTAGCAATCTTCAAGACCTTAAGAATTTTATCTTCAGGCATTTGCATGCGTTCCGCTAATTCTTCAGGTGTAGGTTCGCGTCCCATTTCTTGTAACATTTGACGAGATACACGGTTGAGTTTATTGATGGTTTCGATCATATGTACGGGAATACGGATAGTACGTGCTTGGTCTGCAATCGAGCGTGTAATGGCCTGTCTGATCCACCAAGTTGCATACGTCGAGAACTTATAACCACGGCGATACTCAAATTTATCAACCGCTTT
>DDNL01000006.1:0-59267 GCA_002341165.1 Shewanellaceae bacterium UBA2521 | reverse complement strand
TTGAATAAGGTCTAAAAATTGTAATCCACGATTGGTATATTTTTTTGCAATAGAAATCACAAGACGCAAGTTGGCTTCGACCATTTCTTTTTTAGCGCGACGTGCTTTTGCCTCACCAATAGACATGCGACGATTGATATCTTTAATCTCAGTCACCGTCATATGAGCTGTAGCTTCAAGTGTTTGTAAATTATCCAAACAACGCTTGATTTCACCATATTGCTCTTTGAGTGCAGGTGTGTAGCTTTTATCCATTGCAATTTCTGTATCCAACCAAGCAAATTCACTTTCATGGCCAGAGAAGATTTTAGCAAAGTGCTTTTTAGGCATTTTACATTGTTCAACACAGATTTTAAGAATAATTCTTTCTTGAACGCGAATGCCTGACATCACATCACGCATATTTTTGACTAAGCTATCGAATTGCTTAGGCATAAGTTTAAACTCTTGAAACTCTTCTATAAGAGCGGTTATAGCTTTGCCTGAGTCAGGATGTTGACGGCCGTGTTTATCGATCGTGGCTTGTGATTTTTCATAGAGCTGGCGTATGTTTGTAAAGCGTTCATGTACAACTTCTAGCTCTAAACCATGATCTTCTTCTTCAGGATCTGTACCTATGTCTTCGTCTTCTAGCTCTTCTTTAGAAAGCTCAGAACCTACGTGAGTTGCAGTGAGACTTTCTTCTTCATCAGGGTCTGCAAAACCAGAGATAATATCTGTAATACGAATTTCTTCTGCCAAGAAGCGGTCATACTGATGAAGAAGTTGTTCTATAGTACCAGGATATTCAGAGACAGCGCGTTGAACTTGGCTGATACCATCTTCAATGCGTTTTGCGATGTTAATTTCGCCTTCACGAGTAAGAAGTTCAACAGTGCCCATTTCACGCATGTACATGCGAACTGGATCTGTAGTTCTACCTAACTCACCTTCAACAGTGGCAAGTGCTGCAGCAGCAGCTTCTGCTGCATCTTCATCTGTTGTATTTTCTGAGAGCATGAGTGAATCAGCATCAGGTGCTTCTTCTGAGACTTGAATACCCATGTCATTGATCATTTGAATAATATCTTCAATATGATCGGAATCCACCATATCTGGGGGTAGGTGATCGTTAATTTCAGCGTAGGTAAGATAACCTTGCTCTCGACCTTTGGCAAGAAGGATTTTTAGCTGCGATTGTGGATTATACTCCATAAAGATACCGTCCAAGCAAGAATTCGTATGCAAAATAAGATATGTTCATCATTAGGAGATTAATTATACCTTTATTCATGACCTAACGCTAGTTTAGAGTGATACTTCACCACCTTATATTAATGAGAACTTTGTAAAATTTGAAGTAGATCTTGTAACTGATGTTGTTCTAACTTTGTTAAATTGCTTTTTTGGTTAAGAAGGTTGAATCTGTGCTCAAGGTACTGATTATTGAACCAAATTAGACTGTTCTTAAATTCGATGGATACAGCGGACTCAGGCAGACCTGTCTGCCATTGCGAGAGTTGGCTTAATGCTTGTCTTTGTTTAGGGTAGGCGCGAAAGCCTTCTAAAATCTGACCTGTCGTTACCTGTTCCTCTCGGGTATAGTCTAAGAGTTTTTGCAGGAGCTTTAAACCAGGTGTGTTCAAATGGTTCAAAACATGTTGCTTGGGTAATTGATAGCCTAACTCTGGATGTTGTATGAGCAAAGCGAGTGCGAGTCGTGCTGTATAGTTTTGACGCTCCGCTTTTAGAGGTTGTGCTTGTTTCAAGCTTGTTGTACCAAGCTTAAATTTTTTCTTAAGCTCTTGTGCGTTATTTAACCTAAGCTGATGTGCTAGCTGTTCCATCAGTGTCTCTTTGAGGATAGGATCGCCTACTTTTTCCAGATATCCCATGGCCTTTTTCGCTAAACTACCATCTTCTATATTTGATGTTTTTTGCAGCTCTTGAAACATGAACTCGCGCAGAGAGAGAGATTTTTCAATCTGTTTTTCAAAGGCTTGGCGGCCTTGTTCCCGTATGAAAGAGTCAGGATCATGTTGATCGGGAAGAAACATAAAGTGTATGCTTCGACCTGCTTTGAGGTGAGGCAATGCTGTTTCTAGGGTTCTCCAAGCTGCTTCAATACCTGCATTGTCGCCATCATAACAGCAGACAATTTTTTGTGTATGACGGAACAAGAGTTGAATTTGATCAGCTGTTGTCGATGTGCCAAGTGATGCTACGGCATAGTTTACATCATATTGCGCAAGAGATACGACATCCATATAGCCTTCAACAATAAGGATATGCTTGATATCTTTCAATGTTTGTTTCAACTCATAGAGTCCATAAAGCTCTTGTCCTTTGTGAAATATAGGTGTTTCGGGTGAGTTGAGATATTTAGGTTTAGTATCATCAAATACACGGCCACCAAAACCTATAGTGCGCCCTCTCCGATCTCTTATAGGAAACATAAGTCGATGACGAAAACGGTCATAGAAACGTTGCTGACCTTCTTTTTGGATGAGTAAACCTGTTTGAACGAGTTGACGCTGAGAAGATACAAACTTCTTTGCTACATCATCCCATGCTTCAATGGCTAATCCCAGCTGAAACTTTTTTGCAATGTGACCTGTTAGACCACGTTGCTTGAGATAGCTAATGGCTTGTTGTTTACTGGGATGTTGTCTGAGCTGCTGTTGATAGTGACGGCTCACATGTTCCACAACTTCATATAGGTCTTGTGCTGGCTTAGGTTGAGATGGATGAGATTGTGTTTGAGGTACACTTAAACCTAAACCATGAGCGAGTTCTTCAATGGCATCAACAAAGTCTAAACGATCAAACTCCATAATAAAATCAATGGCATTACCATGGGCACCGCAGCCAAAGCAGTGATAGAACTGTTTATCAACACTTACAGTGAAAGAGGGGGTTTTCTCGCCGTGAAAGGGACAGCAAGCTGAGTAGTTTTTGCCTGATTTTTTGAGAGGAACACGTTGGTCGATCAGATCAACAATATTGATACGAGTGAGGATATCGTTGATGAAATCACGAGGAATAGCCATATTTCAATTCTAATAGATAATCATTTGGCATGTAATATACCAATAAGCCGTGTACGGAGTATACGGCTTATTGGTATTGAAGTCTATTTCAAATCTAAGCTAGACGCTTTTTGATTTCAGCACTCACTTGAGACATATCGGCACGACCTTGTATTTTTGGCTTTAACAAAGCCATAATCTTGCCCATATCCTGCATAGAAGAAGCCTCTACTTCAGCGATGGCTTCATCTATCAGACTTTGAACTTGACTCGCTTCGAGTGGCTGAGGTAAAAACTCTTGTAAGATTTTTATCTCATTGGCTTCAATATCAGCAAGTTCTTGACGACCAGCAGCTTCATATTGCGTGATCGAGTCTCTTCTCTGTTTTACTAATTTCGTTAACAGCTGAGTGAGGTCGCTTTCTGATAATGCGCGACGCTCGTCTACCTCTATTTGCTTGACAGCAGCTAAAGCTAAACGGATAGTGCCTAAACGAACTTTATCTTTAGCTCGCATAGCATCTTTCTGTTCAGATTTTAGTTTATCTAAGGTATCCATATCTTTAACTCACAAAGGAATTAATATAAACGTGTCTTACGTGCATTCTCACGAGCTAGTTTCTTAGCGTGACGCTTTTTAGCAGCAGCTTTAGCACGTTTACGAACTGTTGTTGGTTTCTCATAATATTCACGACCACGGCACTCTGCTAGAATGCTGGCTTTTTCACATGTGCGCTTGAAACGGCGCATCACTAGATCAAATGGTTCGTTGTCGCGTACTTTAATTACTGGCATATGCCTCAACCTCAAGGTTTTATTAACTGATGAACTACAGCGAGTTCTAAAATGTATTATAAAGAGGGTAATTTTAAACCGAGTAGCAAATGCTTGTAAAGCTTAACTTACAGAATAATGCATAAAAACTGGTTTAACTGGGCTTAAAAAGGTAGAATCGCCGTATAAATGACTTATCAAGAGAATTTTTATGCGAGTTTTAGGTATTGAAACTTCTTGTGATGAAACAGGCATCGCAATTTATGATACAGAAACAGGTTTGCTTGCTCATCAGCTGTATAGTCAAGTTGCCATGCATGCTGAGTATGGTGGAGTTGTTCCTGAGTTAGCATCGCGCGATCATATTCGTAAAATTTTGCCCTTAATTGAAGCTACTTTAGCGCAAGCAAAGCTGAAGTCTTCTGATATAGATGCCATTGCTTACACAAAAGGTCCAGGCCTTGTGGGCGCTTTGTTGGTGGGTTCTTGTGTCGGGCGAGCTCTGGCTTATGCTTGGGGTGTTCCCGCTGTGGGTGTTCATCATATGGAGGGTCATTTATTGGCGCCTATGCTAGAAGAGCAACCTCCAGAATTTCCTTTTGTTGCACTACTTATCTCAGGTGGTCATACGCAGCTTATTCAAGTCGATGCCGTCGGTGAATACACTTTGTTAGGTGAATCTGTGGACGATGCTGCAGGAGAAGCTTTTGATAAAACTGCTAAGCTTCTGGGTTTAGATTATCCAGGCGGTCCAAGGCTTGCCAAGCTTGCTGAACAAGGTCAAGCGGGTCGGTTTAAATTCCCAAGACCTATGACAGACAGACCTGGTCTTGATTTCAGTTTTTCGGGCCTGAAAACTTTTGCAGCCAATACGATTCGTGCACAAGAGTTAGATGACGCAACCCGTTGTGATATCGCTTATGCCTTTGAAGAAGCGGTTGCTGATACGCTGGTGATCAAGTGTCAACGCGCTTTAAAACAAACAGGTTTATCAAGACTCGTGGTTGCAGGTGGTGTGAGTGCGAATAAGACGATTCGTAAATCTTTAGACAGCTTGATGCAAAAGCTACAAGGACAAGCTTTTTATGCTAGACCGGAATTTTGCACTGATAATGGTGCGATGATAGCTTATGCAGGTGCCGTGAGGTTAGCCGCTCAGCAGTTTGAATCATTAGAGATTCAAGTGAAGCCGCGATGGCCGCTTGATACATTATCGCAACTCAAATCTTAAGGTGAGCGCTTTTCTCTTTGACTTTGTATGAGCTGTTTCATGTTATTGTGATGACATAAAACGATTAAAAAACAAAGCATGCTAACCGGTAATGTAAAACGTGCATCGAACCAGTGTGTGTAAAAAGGCGTGACGCAGGCTGTGATAATTGCTGCAATTGAAGCGTAACGAAATAAAGCAAGAGCAGAGAGCCACGTTACGATGACACAGAGTACGAGCCAGTGATCAATAGGAGCAATCGTACCTAGTGCTGTGGCGACACCTTTACCTCCTTTAAACTTAAAAAATAAAGGAAAAATGTGTCCAATACAGGCAGAGACAGCGATAAGCCCTAGCCAAAAAGGGCTGATACCTAATCGATAACTTATATAGACAGGAATACCACCTTTAAGGGCGTCAAACACCAGAACAATACTTGCGTAGAGAGCGCCATGTAATCTAAGTATATTGGTCGCTCCTGGATTATGTGAACCTTGGGTACGGGGATCAGGTAGTTGTAAGATGTGGCATAAAGTCATCGCGCTCGAGATGGAGCCGAGCAAATAAGCGATGATAAGCATGATACCTGTTAAGAGAGGGAGTTCAAGCATGTATGTGTATGTCTAATCCATTGTAGTATTTAAGTTCGAATTATGGCTCATTATATTTTATTGTTGTTATGGTTTCAAATAAGTGAAGCGGAGAAAAAATGGATCAAGTATTTATTGAAAAACTCAGTGTGGATGCTGTCATTGGTATTCACGACTGGGAGAAGAAAATACGTCAGACTTTATTGATCGATTTGGTGATGAAGTGGGATAATCAACTTGCAGGTACAACAGATAATTACCAACATGCTTTATGCTATGATCGCATATCGCGTTGTATTCAGTCTTTTGTTGCACAACATCCTATGGAATTGATTGAAACGGTTGCTGAAAAAGTAGCTGAGCTGGTTCAGCTTGAATTTTGTGTGCAAGCGGTTGAGGTGACGGTCAGAAAACCTACGGCAATTGCCGATGCACAAGCTGTAGGTGTACGTATAAAAAGAGGTGTGTGGTGAATCATATTTATTTGAGTTTAGGGAGCAATATTGAACCAGAGAAACATCTACGTTATGCGATGGCAGCTCTAGCTCAACATTTTTCTGATATCGAGTCTTCTCCTGTTTATGAAACACCTGCTTTTGGTTTCTCGGGTCCTTGTTTTTTGAATAGTGTCGTTGCAGCGTATACCGATCAAACCATAACGGAAGTGATTGCGACATTAAAAGCGATTGAAGTCGAACAAGGACGCCAACGCCAACAAGAAAAGTTCAGCAGTCGGACTTTAGATATTGACTTGTTGCTCTATAACGATTGTGTGACGACTCGTCCTATTGTGTTACCCAGAGAAGAAATCTATCATAGATCATTTGTGTTAAAGCCTTTATCTGATCTGGCTCCTCATAAAGTAGATCCTGTACTCAAGACAACATATCTTGAGCTTTGGGCATCTTTTGAGGGGAGTCGCCAATTGAAAACTGTTACCTTTTAAACTTATACACTTGAGTCGAAACCATGGATTTTTTACATATTATATTTTTAGCCCTGATTCAGGGGTTAACGGAGTTTTTACCTGTTTCAAGCTCTGCTCATCTTATTTTACCTGCGCAGCTTTTAGGCTGGGAAGATCAGGGATTGTTGTTTGATATTGCCGTACACTTAGGCTCCTTAGGCGCAGTTATGCTTTATTTCAGACAAGATATTATCGATTTACTCCGTGCGTGGCTGCGTTCTTGTATTCAAAGAGAGCACACAGATGATTCGCGTTTTGCCTGGTTGATTATTTTAGCGACGCTTCCTGCTGTATTATTGGGTCTGGTATGTGCTGACTTTATTGATCTTCATCTGCGTAGTGCTCAAGTGATTGCTATCACAACACTCGTCTTTGGTGTGTTACTCTGGTGGTCGGATAGAGCTCCAAGTCAAAAGTATCATGAAAAGCAGCTCACATGGAAAAAAGCGTTGGCGATTGGTTTGGCGCAAGCGCTGGCATTGATTCCAGGTACGTCTCGTTCAGGTATTACGATAACTGTAGGTCTCATGCTAGGCTTGACTCGCGTTGCTGCGGCACGCTTTTCTTTTTTGCTCTCAATTCCACTTATTTTAGGCGCTTCAGCTTATATGAGTGCGAAGTGGTTCACTACAGAGCAAATTCTCGATGCACAAAGCCTTGGATTAGGCATTGTGCTGAGTTTTATTGCGGCTTATTTATGTATTCATTTCTTTTTGAAAGTGATTCAAAAAATGGGCTTACTGCCTTTCGTTTTATACCGTTTGGCTTTAGCGGTGGTGTTATTTTACGTCTTTTTTTAGGTGTAAAAGTCTTGAGGATCATGTTCAGGTCGTGTTTTAAAACGCTTATGCATCCACAGATATTGCGCAATATTGCGTTGAACCAGTTCACCTGTTAATTCATTTACATAATGCGTATCGCTTGTGATGCATGATGATGGGAAATGCTCAATCATGGAGTTTAAGGTTAGGCTGTAAGTATGGTCCGGTTTACGTTCAACAAAGAAGGGAACGAGTTTGGCTCTACCAACACGGGCTAAGTTGGATGTGGCCGTGATTGTACGAGCTTCTTTGACACCTAAAAAAGGAGCAAATATACTTTCTGCGCGGCCTGAATCTTGATCTGCGGTATACCATAGTGCCGCGCCTTCTCTGAGTTTGCGAATCATGCTGCGTGTATCTCGTTTTGGAATCATACCAAAGCTGCCACGTAAACGTCCTTTTAGTTGGACATAATCAATAAAAGGATGATTATGTGGTCGGTATACGCCGTAGCCTGAATAAGTTAAACCTATAATGCGCGCGCCCATTTCAAGCGGAAGACTGTGAATGGTAAAGTAGAGTATACCTTGCTCTTTAGGTATATGTTTTAAATGATCAAGCCCATATGCTTCACTGTGTGCTGCAACTTTTTCATCAGACCAAAACCAAGCATTGAGTGTGTCGAAGATAGCGCAGCCTGTTTCTTCAAGGTTTTTCTGCCATAGCGCATGAACTTGCTTTTGATCGAGCTTTGGAAAACAGGAACTGATATTTTTGTGAGCCACTTGGGCTCTTGAACGATCGATATAAGGTATGCAGCGTCCAAGAAAGCGGCCTAATTTCATTTGTATGGATAGAGGTATACAAGAAAGTGCTTTCATAAAAGGTAGTAGACACCAGTAGAGCCAATACTGTGGATGGAGTAAAATCTTGTTAAATTTTGCCTGACGAATCACAAAAAACCTCTGAATACGGACTATTCGCTATAAAGCGTTTATTTTAACTTAAAAATAAAAATAAATAAGGTATAATAGCACTTTATTTACAATAATTTTGCTCAATAGCACGGCAATCATAAGGAGCTCCATGAAAATTTTGTTACCTGAGTTTGAAAAAGCACATATTTTAGTGGCGGGTGATGTGATGTTAGATCGCTATTGGGTCGGTGCGACGCAAAGAATTTCTCCTGAAGCGCCTGTGCCTATTGTGAAGGTTGATGACACTGACGATAGGCCAGGAGGTGCAGCCAATGTTGCCTTTAATATTGCTGCTTTAAATGCCCAGGTTTGCCTAGCGGGTATTACGGGGCAAGACGATGCTTCAACACTGATTCAAAACAAAGTAGAAGATTTAGGCGTCAAAACTTCTTTTACGCAATCTCCCCACTTGCCTACGATCATGAAATTGCGAGTCTTAAGTTCTGGCCAACAGCTGCTGAGATTAGACTTTGAGAAAAAGTTCGATAAGCAAGATGCACTGAAATTGACGCATCAATGTATAGAACAGCTTGCTTCATATCAAGTGCTAGTGTTATCTGATTATGCTAAAGGTACTTTAGCAGAGCCACAGGCTTTAATTCATGCGGCTAAAGCTTTGTCTATTCCTGTGATTGTTGATCCCAAAGGACTTGATATTGATCGCTATCGTGGAGCGACTTTATTGACACCTAATATTGCTGAATTTACAGCTATGGTGGGAGCTATACAAAGTGAAGCGCAGTTACATGAAAAAGCACTAGGCCTTATTGAGCAGCTTGAGCTTCAAGCTTTATTGATTACGCGCTCTGAAAAAGGCATGACTTTAATTCAAAAAGGTGAAGCGCCATTACACTTACCTACTTTTGCTCAGGAAGTCTTTGATGTGACGGGAGCTGGCGATACTGTTGTAGCAACACTTGCTGCAGCATTAGCTGCAGGTACTTCGTTGGCGGACTCTTGCCGTTTGGCGAATCTTGCAGCTGGTATTGTTGTAGGCAAAGTAGGCACATCAACAGCGACTCAGGTTGAGTTAGCCGAAATGTTATCGCATCAATCAGAAGATTTGAGTTCAGGTGTGATAACA
The DNA here is from genome assembly GCA_002341165.1 of Shewanellaceae bacterium UBA2521. Classification (GTDB taxonomy): domain Bacteria; phylum Pseudomonadota; class Gammaproteobacteria; order Enterobacterales; family Shewanellaceae; genus UBA2521. The sequence goes on along the minus strand of DDNL01000006.1, from coordinate 49,896 downwards.
GAGGACGCTCTAGAGTGTATGATACGTGCTGCGCAAGGTCGCGGTGAAAAAATTGTCATGACTAATGGTTGTTTTGATCTGTTACATGCTGGACATGTGAGTTATTTGAAGCAAGCTAAAGCTCTAGGCCATCGTTTGGTGGTTGCGGTCAACACAGATCAATCTGTCAAAGCTTTGAAAGGGAAAACGCGTCCGGTGAATCCTTGTATGCGTCGCATGTCCGTTCTGGCTGGACTTGAATCGGTTGATTGGGTGGTATCTTTCTCTGAACTGACACCACAGCGCTTGATTACGCGTATGCTGCCTGATGTGTTAGTCAAAGGCGGTGATTATCATCTTGATGACATTGTCGGCGCATCTGAAGTATTAGCTCATGGTGGTGAAGTCAAAGTTTTAGATTTTGAAGATCATTGCTCAACAAGCGCTATGATTGAAACCATTATTGAGCAAGGCATGTAACCTCAGTTCTTCTCTAAGCGAAAGGCTCTGAATCATGATTCAGAGCCTTTTTTGTTTGAACTGTAGCGGCGTGGATGCGACTAGGCTTGCTTTAAACTTTGATTGAGTTCATGTAAGGTTTCTTTTGCATCACCAAACAGCATCAATGTTTTTTCTAAACCAAAAAGAGGGTTGGGTAATCCGGCAAACCCTGCACCTAAAGAACGCTTAATGACCACGACTGTACGTGCTTGATCGACATCTAAAATAGGCATGCCATAAATAGGGCTGGTTTTATCTACACGAGCCATAGGATTTGTCACATCATTGGCACCAATAACAATGACCACATCGGTTTGCTTAAACTGTGGATTAGCTTGCTCTAGTTCTAAAAGTTGTTCATAAGGTACTTCCGCTTCTGCTAACAACACATTCATGTGACCTGGCATGCGACCTGCCACAGGATGAATTGCATATTTGACATTGATATCATGTGATTCGAGCATTTTCGCAAGTTCTTTCACCGCATGTTGGGCTTGAGATGTTGCTAAGCCATAACCTGGAACAATCACGACCTCTGAGGCACTTTCTAAAATCACAGCAACTTCATCAGCTGAAGAGGTGGATATTTTACCCTCATAACTCTTATCTGGATCGGTGGGTGATTGAGTACGTGATACAAGGCCAAATAGTACATGCCTTAGTGAGCGATTCATCGCTTTACACATAACTTGTGTCAGAATTAAGCCTGAAGTGCCTACAATAGAGCCTGAAATAATCAGCAAAGTGTTGTAGGTGATAAATCCTGTACAAGCTGCAGCAAGGCCTGAATACGCATTTAATAAAGCGATCACAACAGGCATATCTGCACCGCCAATAGAAATGACTAAGAGCACGCCGAGTAAAAATGCTAAGCTGATTGCGCTATAAAGCCAATAAGGTTGAGCTGGATACATCACGACACAACTAAAGCAAATCAAGGTTGCAACAAAACAAAGGAACTTAATCGGAGCAGAGATTCTTATCGACTCAATAGCTTTAGGTATAATACTTTGCAGTTTGCATACAGCAATAAGGGATCCCGTGAAGGTGACAGCGCCAATTAACAAAGCGGCTTGAATAGCAATATGTGCAACCCAATCTGTATAAATGTTGATATGCGTATGCACTAAAGCAACACATAAAGAGGCTGCACCACCAAAGCCATTTAGAAGCGCGACCATTTGTGGCATCTGGGTGATTTCAACTTTAGCTGCTGTCCAAATACCTAAACTGGCACCAATGAGCATACCTGCGATAATCCACTCATATTGTAATAAAGATTGATCAATGAGCGTAGCTAAGACAGCGATCAGCATGCCTATTGATGCAGTTTGATTACCTTTTACTGCAGTTCTTGGATGGCTTAAGCCTTTGATACCTAAAATAAATAAGCATGAACAAAGTAAGTAGACGAAGTATATCAAGTATTGTTGCATAAGAGCTTCCTTGATTCTGGTTTATTTCTTCTTGAAAAAACTGAGCATACGATGTGTCACTAAAAACCCGCTCACCACATTAATGCTTGATAAAATGATAGCGACCATACCAAAGATATGTGTTAATTCTGTGTTACTTGAGTCGGTTGCTATAATGGCGCCAATGAGTGTAATACCAGATATGGCATTACATCCTGACATCAAAGGTGTGTGCAACGTAGCAGGTACTTTATTGATCAGCTCTACACCAAGAAAGAGCGATAAAACAAATAAAGTTACAAGTAGTATAAATTCCATTTATGCAGTCTCCTTCTCTTTTTTCTTACTACTTTGAGTTTGCAGTTGTGCGCTGATAATTTTACCTTTATGACAAATACAGGTTTCGCGAATAATGTCATCGGTAAAATCGGGACTTGCTGTTTTCTTTACGCCAAGTAACGCGATAAAGTGTTTTAAATTAGAGCTGAGCATCTGGCTAGAATGCATAGGTTTGAATGCGGTGACATCATCCAACCCCATAATGGTAACAGAGCCATATTCAATGGTTTCTCCGACTTTAGTCACATCGGTATTACCGCCTGAAGCGGCTGCTAAGTCAATGACGATAGCATCTTCTTTCATTTTTTTGAGCATACTTTTTGTGATTAATTTCGGTGCGGGTTTACCCGGAATGGATGCTGTGGTGATAATAATATCTTTTGATGCAAGTACCTCGGTTAGTGCTTTTTGTTGCTGAGACACGAAATCTTGACTTTGTTCTTTAGCATAGTCACTTTGATTTTCATGATCTTGAGGCTCAGAGCTATCATTGTCTATATCCAGTATGATAGGCCTTGCGCCGACAGAGATAATCTGTTCACGCGTTGCAGCACGAATATCATAGGCTTCTACAACTGCACCGAGACGTTTTGCTGTTGCACAGGCTTGCAGTCCAGCAACGCCTGCTCCCATAACCAGTACTTTACTGGGTGTGAGTGTTCCTGCAGCGGTCATCATCATAGGTAAAATGTTGGTGGACAAATCAGCTGCAGAGATCACAGCTTGATAGCCTGCCAAAGTAGCGATAGAAGATAAAACATCCATACTTTGTGCACGAGTGATACGAGGTATAAGCTCTGGTGAAAAAGCAGTGACTTTGCTTTTATTTAATTTTTTATAGAATTTATCATCATGCAGAGGGTTAAGTAATCCTAGAACATAATGGTGAGGCTTTAAATACTTGATGGATCGCTGTAGGCTGTACTTCAAATGTAGACCGACAATGATATCTGAGGTATCAATAATTTGCTTATTTGTTTTAAAGAGTGTTGCGCCTGCATGGGTGTAATCAATATCAGAAAAATGAAGTGTATCACCTGCTCCAGTTTGAACATAAACTTGAAATTTTTGCGCTACGAGCCAAGCAACATCTTGTGGTGTAAGAGCAACACATCTTGTATTACCCACTTCTTTGAGTAGACCAATTCTCACTATAATGAACTCCTTTGCATGAAGAGTGATGTACTGACATCACGCTAAAGTTTTGAAGGGTACTTTTTGAAGTATAGAACTGAGCTAAGTCTGTAGTATTTTTTTTTATAAAAAAAAACGCTTGTAAAAAGCGTTTTTGCGATTTGAAAAGTATGCTTTATTCAGCTGATTGCTGATAACGCTCAGCACTACTTAAGATTTCAGCGCGTGCGGCTTCCACATCACTCCAACCATCGACTTTTACCCATTTGTTTGGTTCAAGGTCTTTGTAACGCTCAAAGAATTGTTGAATTTGCGCTTTCAGTAATGATGAAATATCGTCGACATTTTGAATGTCATCATACTCTTTAGAAATTTTTGTATGTGGCACAGCAAACACTTTTGCATCTTCACCTGATTCATCAGTCATCTTTAAGACCCCAACAGGACGACAACGAATGACGGAACCTGGTTGTAGAGGATAAGGACTTGGCACTAAAACATCTACAGGATCACCATCGAGACTCAATGTGTTATTGATATAACCATAGTTACATGGATAAAACATAGGTGCGCTCATGAATCGATCTACAAACAAGCAACCACTTTCTTTATCGACTTCATATTTAATAGGGTCGTGATTTTGGGGGATTTCGATGACGACATAAAAGTCATCAGGTAACGATTTGCCAGCAGGCACATTGTTTAAACTCATATTGATACCTTATCGTATTGATTGGAATTGAGCTTATTATACTTGTTTTAATGGCAGCGGTCATCTAAATCCGTTACAAGTTGTGAGTGATAAGTGTATTGTTTTACTTCTTGTTTTGAGCCGAGCACAACAGGAACACACTCATCGAGCTGTGCAGGCATAATATGCAGTGTTGATTTGTGCATACTACTTGTTTTGCCTTGGGCTTGCTCAATAAGCATGGCTAGAGGATTTGCCTCATAGAGAAGATGGAGTTTATCATATCGCTGATTATTTTTATATAAAGACGGAGAACAGTACACTCCGCCACGTAGCAAGATACAATGCACGTCAGCAACAGGTGAACCGAACCAGCGCTGGGTGAAATCTTTTTTTCTTGGCCCTTTTCTGCCTTTTAACAGTTCTTGTATATAATGTTGCATTGCAGGATCAAAATCGTATAAGCTCGCTAAATCGATGGCAAACTCTTGTGTGGTGGACTCAACCTCGATTTGACTTTGAATCAGTACAAATTGTTGATCGGCATGTAAAGAGAATAAATAGACACCTTTGCCAAAAGTAATCATTAATTGAGTTGAATTACCATAAAGAAAATAACCGGCACAGACTTGCTCGATACCTTTTTGATAAAAGTCTCGCTTATGTGCTTGTTTGGATTTTGCCGGTAGAATAGAAAAAATAGTACCTGCTGTGCTCTGTACAGCAAGATTGGATGCTCCATTTAAAGGAGAGAAGCAAACAAGATAATGTCCTTTTTGCTGTGCAATGTGGATATCTTTTTGTACTTCTGAGCTGAAGGCTTGACAACTTGCATGCTGTCTTAAGCTGTGCGTCATAATTTGATCGGCGATACAATCTAGCTTTTGCTGAGCTTCACCATGAATTTGTGTACAGCGAATATGACCTAAGTGATAGTTAAGAGGTGCTTGCTTAACTTGTTCTTGTATTTTGAGCGCAGCACCGCATAACTCTTGTATTAATGCTCTGAGCGATGGACTCGCTTGAGTAGGAAGAAATTGTGATAATGTAATCATTGCTTTTATCTGACCTATAATGAAAGATCGCATTTTTGGGATGCGATCTGAGGTGGGAGTTAGGCTTCTTCTTTTTCAATAATAGGCTTGCTCTTAAAAAGAATGAAGAGAATGGTAACGGCTGCAAGTATCATGCAGTACCAAACATGTGAACTGGTTTCTAAAGGTGTAATTTTAAAGGTTTGTGAGACCAAAAGAACTTGAGCACCATAAGGGATTAAACCTTGAATAATACAAGAAAAAATATCCAGTACAGAAGCTGTACGTTTAGGTATAATCTGATGCTTTTGAGAAAGATCTTTTGAAATTTGACCTGTAATTAAAATAGCAACGGTGTTATTGGCAAGACACAAATTACTCAAAGCGACCAAAAATCCAATACCTATTTCAGCGGCTTTGTCTGTATTGTTCTTCGCTATTTTTGCAAGCAGAGCTATCACTTTTTCGATGCGATGATGTATATAAGCTAAGCCGCCTTGATGGTGCGTAACATTAGCCAAGCCTCCAATGAGCATAGAAAGTAAGAAAATATCTTGCATACTGGAAAAGCCTATATATAAATCTTTCCCCATTTGTATCAGTGAGTAATCTCCTTGAGAGATACCAATACCTCCAGCGAGTAAAATGCCTATCGTCAATACAGCAAAGACATTCAGTCCAGACAAAGCCAAGATAAGAATCGTTAAATAAGGTGTGACAGCAATAATATCGTAAGGTTCAGGAATCACTTCTGAAGGTACTTGCTGCACAGCCGTAAAAAATAAAATGGTAATTGCAGCCGAAGGTAAAGCAAAAACTAGGTTTTCTTTGAACTTATCGCGCATTTCACAGCCTTGTGTTCTGGTCGATGCAATGGTTGTATCTGAAATGATAGATAAGTTATCACCAAACATGGCACCTGAAACAATACAGCCTGCCATATAAGAAGTATCAATATTCGCAGCTTGTGAAATACTCAGTGCAATAGGAGACACGGCTGCAAGCGTACCCATAGATGTACCCATTGCCGTTGAGATAAATGCCGTGATTAAGAAAAATCCAGGTAATAAAAAGCTGCTAGGAATAAAGCTTAGGCCTAAACTTGTCGTGGCATCAATACCTCCCGTTGCTTTAGCAACCGATGCAAATCCTCCTGCAAGTAAAAAGATCAAGCACATAGTAATGATGGTCGAGTTACCTATGCCATCGATAAACTGATTGAGTGCTTTCAAAGCTGGATCTTTCGCTATCAATATAGCTAAAATGACGCAAGGAATAATCGCTACAACACTTGAGAGCTCATAAAAGGCAAATTGTACACCTTGGCTTTCGAAATATAGACCTGCGCCTAGAAATAGAGAAATAAAACAAAATAAAGGTATGAGTGCGACGCCTCTAGGCTCAACTGAGTTAGGGATTTCATTTTGATTTTTCTTAAACAAGGTGAATGTTCTCCATCCTAAAATTAGAATTCCAAGCATGGAAAGTGCTTAGAAATAAATCAATAAGCGTGGTTTGAGCTTATGCAAAGGATGGCATTTTGTCAATTTTACTTTTTTTTCTGTAAGATGCTGTTTATTCATGTAGATCTATTGAAGTCATGATACAATTAATACTTAGCTACTTTAGGTTTTAAAGCGTAATCATGCATATTCATATTCTTGGTATTTGTGGAACATTTATGGCGGGTTTGGCCTTACTTGCGAGACAGCAAGGTCACCGTGTCACAGGCTGCGATAGGCAAGTCTATCCACCTATGAGTACACAACTACAAGAGCAAGGCATCGCACTTATTGAAGGCTATGATCCTAAGCAGCTTGAACCTCATCCAGATTTGGTCGTTATAGGTAATGCTATGAGTCGAGGCAATCCTTGTGTGGAATATGCTTTGGATCATCAGTTGTCTTATATTTCAGGACCGCAATTTCTCGCAGAACATATTTTAAAAGATCGCCATGTCTTAGCTGTTGCAGGTACCCATGGTAAAACCACAACATCAAGCATGTTAGCTTGGATCTTAGAGCATACAGGACATGATACGGGCTTTCTTATTGGCGGTGTACCTCAAAACTTTGGTGTTTCGGCTCGTTTAGGCTCTTCACCTTTTTTTGTGATTGAGGCTGATGAATACGACAGTGCTTTTTTTGATAAGCGTTCTAAATTTATACATTATCGACCCCATATTCTTGTTATCAATAATTTAGAATTTGATCATGCTGATATTTTTGACTCTTTAGCTGATATACAAAAGCAATTTCATTATTTAATTCGGACGGTTCCCGCTACAGGTTGCATTTGTTATCCGCAAACAGAAGCCATTTTGCAATTGATAGAACAAGGGTGTTGGAGTCAGGTGCAGCGTGTTGCGAGCGATGCGTGGTCTATTCAAATCGATGATCAAGTGGGTCACCAACTTACTCTTTTCGAACAAGAACAGGCACAAGGCACTATTCATTGGCCTTTACTAGGTCAACATAATGCAGATAATGCATTGATGGCTTGTTTAGCTGCATACCAGATTGGTATTCCTATAGCTGATGCATGCGAGGTTTTAGCACATTTTCAGCCTCCTAAAAGAAGATTAGAGTTGTTGCTTGAATACCAAGATATCAAAGTTTATGATGATTTCGCGCACCACCCTACAGCGATAGAAACGACTTTAAAAAGTGTTCGAAAAAGTTTGAAAGAAGGCCGTCTTATTGCTGTTTTTGAACCACGCTCAGCAACTATGAAGCGAGGTGTGCATCAAGATGCGCTGGCTCAAGCACTGGCCACCGCTGATCAATGCTTCTTATATCAAGCTCAAGATTTGAATTGGAATTTAGCACAGATGATGCAGCAAGAAAGTGCTGAATACTATGTGTTTACAGATGTAGAGCAACTCGCACAAGATTTGCTTTTACAACTCTTGCCTCATGATGTGGTGGTGATCATGAGCAATGGTTCATTTGATGGTTTGCATCAAACTATTGTGGAAGGTATAAAACAAAGATGAGTGAAAAAAAACCTATTACTGTAGCATGGACAGGTGCTTCAGGTGCTTTGTATGGCCTCAGACTCGTTGAGTGTTTGGTGCGTGCTGAGTATCCTGTATACCTGCTTATCTCTTCTGCTGCACGTGTTGTATTAAAGGTTGAACATGGGTTATCTATCCCTGCACATCCTGAAAAAGCACAGGCTCAATTGTGTGATTATTTTCAGATCGAGCCTGGGCTCTTACATGTTTTTGGCAAAGATAACTGGTTTTCACCTGTTGCTTCGGGATCATCTGCTCCGAAACATATGGTGGTGTGTCCCTGCAGCACAGGCACACTTGCAGCTATTGCTACAGGGATGAGTGATCATTTGATTGATCGCGCTGCAGATGTTGTATTAAAAGAAAAAGGACAGTTGATTTTAATGCCTCGTGAATCGCCACTGAATGCGATTCATTTAGAACATATGCTTAAACTTTCACGTTTGGGTGTAACGATTATGCCAGCATCTCCGGGTTTTTATCATCAACCGCGTCAGCTTGAAGACCTTATTGACTTCATGGTGGCTCGTATTCTTGATCACTTAGGTTTAGAGCAAAATTTGATGAAGCCTTGGGGTTATGGTTCCTTGAGTTATTAACTGAGATTAATCATGAAACATACGATTGACGTTCTCATTTCAAAAAAAGAAATTGACGAAAAAATTCAACAGCTAGCACAGCAAATCAATAAAGATTATACACAGGAACGGCCCTTATTAATGATAGGGTTACTTAAAGGCTCTGTGATTTTCATGTCTGATTTAGCTCGCGCTATTTCGCAGCATGTTGAGCTCGACTTTATGAGTGTATCGAGTTATGGCAAGAGCATGGTCAGTAGCCGAGATGTAAAAATCTTAAAAGATGTACAAAGTGATATCTCAGGTCGAGATGTATTGATTGTAGAAGATATTATTGATTCAGGCCATACGCTCAGTAAAGTGAAGGCTTTACTAAAAGAGCGCAACCCAAACAGTCTGCGTATTTGTACTTTATTAGACAAAAAAGAACGTAGAGAAGTTGAAGTAACGGTTGATTATCGAGGTTTCACTATTCCTGATGAATTTGTGGTCGGTTATGGTATTGACTATGCAGAGATGTATAGAAACCTACCTTATATCGCGAAAGTGATTCCGCTCGAAGAGAGTTAGTTTTGTCGCACCATCAATAGAGAATAAGGAATCAATGTGTCGACTTTAGCATTAGAGATAGAAAACTTAACCAAAACATATGATGCATCTTGTTACGCTTTAGAGAATATGAACTTAAAAGTAAAACAAGGTGACTTCTTTGCTTTACTTGGGCCCAATGGAGCGGGAAAGTCGACGACTATTGGCATTATTAGTTCTTTGATACAAAAAACACATGGACGTGTGCGTGTGTTTGGTCACGACTTAGACAGTGAACTTGAACAGGCAAAGCTGTGTATTGGTTTGGTACCGCAAGAATTTAATTTCAACATGTTTGAAAGCGTGTTACAAATTGTGGTCAATCAAGGTGGTTTCTATGGCGTGCCTTATCAAGAAGCACTCAAGCGTGCGCAGTATTATTTGGAATTGCTTGAGTTATGGGATAAGCGCTATGAAAGGGCTCGTAATTTATCTGGAGGCATGAAGCGTCGTCTCATGATCGCTCGAGGTTTAATTCATCAACCTCGTTTGCTGATTCTTGACGAGCCTACAGCAGGTGTAGACATTGAGCTACGTCATTCAATGTGGGGTTTCCTGCGTCGTTTGAACGAAGAAGGGATCACGATTATTCTGACTACGCATTATCTTGAAGAAGCTGAAATGCTTTGCCGTCATATTGGCATTATTGATAAAGGCCATTTAATAGAATGTACAACGATGAAAAAGCTGTTAAATCAACTGGCTATGGAAACATTTATTCTTGATTTAAAGCAAGAATACCCTGATTTTACGCTGTCAAGCTGCACATCACGTCGTATCTCTGCGTTAGAATTGGAAGTTGACTTACCCAAGACATCGCATTTAAATGAAATTTTTGACGAGTTAAATCAAAAGAAGATTGCTGTGTTGTCCATGCGAAATAAAGTGAACCGTCTGGAAAGTCTGTTCATGCAAGTTGTACAGCAATAGGAGTGTGCAATGAGAGCCATATACTGGGTTGCTTTTAAAACCATAGTGCGTAAAGAGATTTTGCGATTTTTACGTATTTGGGTTCAAACTTTGATCCCACCTATTATTACGATGACACTTTACTTTCTTATTTTTGGAGAGCTCATTGGAAGTCGTATTGGTGTGATGCAAGGCTTTAATTATATGGAGTTTATTGCACCAGGCTTAATCATGATGACGGTGATTACCAACTCCTATAGTAATACGGTATCTTCTTTTTTCTCTACGAAATTTCAACATAACTTAGAAGAGATTATGGTTGCACCCGTACCGCATCAAGTGGTGATTATGGGTTTTTTGATTGGCGGTGTATGTCGAGGTTTGATATCAGGTTGTTTGGTTGCCTTGGTTGCTATGTGTTTTACCAATTTACACTTTGAACATCCTTGGATCATTATCCTCACCATGTTACTGACTTCTATGCTTTTTGCTTTGGCGGGTATTTTAAATGCTTTGTTTGCTAAAACTTTCGATGAAATTTCCATTATTCCAACCTTTGTTTTAACGCCACTGACTTATTTAGGCGGCGTGTTTTATTCGTTGGATTTACTACCTGAATTTTGGCGTTCTGTTTCGGCTTTAAATCCTATTGTCTATATGATCAGCGCATTTAGATATGGCTTTTTAGGCGTGATGAATATGGATCTGATCTTTTGTTTCAGCTTAATCATCGGATTTATTTTGGTTTTTTATATGATCACTTATCAGCTTTTTGTGCGTGGTATAGGTATGAGGAGTTAATACAATCATGCAAGCTTCATCTTTAGAAATTATTTCGAATCAATCGGATATTCATGAGCATCTTGAAGAGATTGTACAAAAACATTTAGCGACAGACTTCCAAAAACCTATTTCTGCACATACGCAGGCTGTATTTGATCGATTAAATGAGCAGGTTTTGCAAAGTCAAAAGCCTGTCATACTTGATTCTTGTTGTGGTGTAGGTGAAAGTACGCAGCATCTTGCTGAGCTTTATCCTGATGCACTCGTGATAGGTTTAGATAAGTCAGCATGTCGCCTTGCTAAACATGATGCGTTATCGTCACATAACTATGTGCTTGAGCGAGTCGATTTAAATGATTTTTGGCGTTTAGTTGCACAGGCACAATGGCCGGTATACAAACACTATTTGCTTTATCCTAATCCTTGGCCTAAATCTAAGCATATACGTCGAAGGTGGCATGGCGCCGCTGTATTTCCTGCCTTATTACAAATCGGTGGTCAGTTAGAGTTACGCAGTAATTGGAAGTTATATTTAGAAGAGTTTCAATATGCTTTACATCAAGCTGGCTTTATGGATACGACTTTCAATGCATTTCAAACTGAGCACCCTATGACGCCTTTTGAACGGAAGTATCAGTTAAGTGCGCATACATTATGGCAATTACAAGTGGATTTATCGTCTCAGGTAAGGTCACGCTAGGTGACCTTATCAATAAAAGTAGGATGAAGCGTTTAACGCTTGATGACGAGGTGATCACTTAATCTGGGTTCCCCTAAAAATGCAGCGGCAAAAATACCTAGCTGATGCGATGCATCGGTAGTAGGTTGCAAATTAGTTGGATCCAGTACTTCAACATAGTCAGGTTGAAAGCCCCATGTGCGTAGCTGTAGTTTGCCTGCAGTGACCACATGTTTGATGCTTCTTCCTGCACTCAATTTATCAGCCATCCATTCTATAGTGTTCTTAAGTTGCACAGCTTGCGGGCGCGCATCTTTCGTTATAAAGCGATTGTAAGCACTGATCGCTAAACCATCATGTTCACGTTCTGTTGGCATAGAGATGATATGAATAGGCATAGAAAGATCGGCTATCATATGACGAATGACCATCATCTGCTGAAAATCTTTTTCGCTCAAGCATACAACCGTTGGACGCATTTGATTTAATAAGCCGCAAGTTACCTTTGCTATCGTTCTAAAACTTCTAGGTTGACGCAAATAAGTCAGTACATCTGATATATAAGGTAAAACTGACCAAGAAGGGTGACAGGGTCTGCTGTAGTCTTCAGGTTGATAGACGAGATCAACGAAGCTATTTTGCAAAAGTAACGCATAGTCCTGTGAGTTCTGTAAAGAAATACTTTCCATAAAAGACTTAGGGAAGCACATACACACAATGACCTTTTGTGCATGTTGTTTTGCTCTAGCTATTAAGGTGAAGTGTCCGCGATGGAGAGGTTCCATAATAGGCACGAGAGCTGTAGAAAAGCCTTGATTTTGCCATTGGCACAACTGCTGATGCAGTTTCAATTCATCGAACATTATTGTCATCACATGTCATCCTTGTTTTTTTACTTAAGTTTTATTTTGAGCCTGTGATCTCGAAAAGGATCACTTTTTTAATTTTCCGATCGTCATGATCGCGAGCGGTGAGAAAGATTATAGATCTTAAATTCAGGTTTTTTTTTTAAATTGGGAAATTTATTTCAAAAGGTGTCTTATCTTCTTGATCTCATTTCGATAAAGAAAAAAATTTTTTTTTCTTGAATAATAGGATGAATTGTTCTTTCGATCGGATCGAAAGACTAAAATGAAATAAAAATATATTTTTCAATCATTTAAGATCTTGTTTAAGTTTTTCAATAAGTTGGGAGATCGTTTTTTGATCGGCTAGGCAAAGATCGGGATCTATTTCAGCTAGAGGTTCAAGAACGAATAATCGATCTTTTATATGGGGATGAGGTACGATAAGTCTCGAATTATTTATACTTTCTTGTCCATAGAGCAGCAAATCTAAATCCAAAGTTCTCGGCCCCCAGTGTACGGTACGCACCCGCCCTTGCTGGTGTTCAATGGCTTGTAGAGCATCAAGAAGCTCTAAAGGCTGTAACGATGTTTGAATGGCAACCACACCATTCAAAAAATCAGCCTGAATCACATCCCCAACAGGCTTAGACCAGATCCATGTAGATTGAGCTATAAGCTGTGTATGGGGAAGTGACTTGAGCGCTATTACTGCTTCACGCAATTGGTATTCTGGATCATGCATATTTGATCCCAGAGCAATATAACAAGTTACGATGACGCGGCATCCTTTTTGGAAGAGCGTTTTTTATAACGACGTTTTTTATTGTGTTGCTGTGCCATACTTTTTTTCTTAGCTTGATCGGCTTGTGTGAAGTCTTGCCACCATTTGAGTGTGCTGAGTAATTTTTTATCTTCAACCTGTGTACGGAATTTAAGTAACTCCAAGGCTTTTTCAAAATAGAGGTGCTCTTCTATTTTAAAAGCACGTATATTTTTATTTTTTTCAAACCTCAACTGGAGCAGCCATACTTCCCGAATAATATTGCTGCAACGCTTAGGAATACTTGCGCTCTTATTGTGTTGTTCAAAGATATCGCTCATCGCGACATTCATGGCATCAAATTGTGATAAGCTACTTTCAGTTCGAATATCATCAATACGCTCTAGAAGTGGGAACCATAAGATCTGACTGTAAAAAGTGCTATGTGAGATGCGCTTACCTGACGCAGATTCTTGATCAAGGCGTTCGACAATATGCGATAAAGCTTTTTGAGTACGATTATGTGCTTTGGCCTGTACTTGTGATGTGAGCAAAGGAAACAAGTGTTCAAACAACTTATATTTTTGTAGCATCTGTGTGTTGTTCTGCGCATATCCGGTAAACATTAACTTTGCGACTTCGTCATAGAGTCGAGAAGGATGTATATCTTGAAGTAATGGTGCGAGCTTCTTGATAGGTTGTGCGGTTTTTGTATCGAGCTTCATGTCTAGTTTGTTGGCAAAGCGAACAGCTCGGAGCATACGTACAGGATCTTCTTTATATCGTGTTTTTGGGTCTCCAATTAGGCGTATCACACGACTGTTTAAGTCGTCAACCGTTTGACTTAAGCATCGGAGAGAGTCATCTTTGATATCATAGTAAATCGCATTGACGGTAAAATCACGACGTTCAGCATCTTCATCAATACTACCGTAGACATTATCACGTAATACACGACCAGATTGATTAATTTTTGCATGAGGTGATGCATCTTGATGATGTCCTCTAAGGGTTGCTACTTCGATAATATCTTTATGAAATAAAATATGTGCCAGTCTAAATCGGCGACCCACAAGGCGACAGTTATTAAAAAGTTTACGCACTTGCTCTGGACGAGCATTGGTTGCAATATCGAAGTCTTTGGGCTCAAAACCTAAAAGAATATCTCGAATGCAGCCACCGACAAGGTAGGCGTCAAAACCAGCTTTATTTAAGCGAAGTAAAACTTTCAAAGCATTAGGATCTAAATCTTGCCTTGAAATATCATGTTGTGTGCGTGGAATGACATCCAGTGTATAAGTCTTCTTATGCATGAGCTGTCGATAAAACGCATTAATTCGATTAAAAATAAATCACCTCAATTATTTAACCTATTTTTCTGCCTATCATATATGAATTCACCTGAAAGCTCTAATTTTGCCGCTGAGTTTGATTACTTTTTGGGATTAAAGTCATGTCGAAATGCTTTACTGCATAGTGTAGTAGTGATTCTAAATCAAAATCGAGTAAATCAGGAGATGTAGGTTGATTTAACACCGCAAGCGCCTTGATTAAAAGAGGCTTGGGCTGCATACGATCAAGAGGCTCTGCATGGTTTTGCTTCGAAAGTTTTCTACCGTCAGGTGAAACCACAAGAGGTAGGTGCAACCATTTGGGAGCCTGAGTTTTTAATTTACCAAATAAAGTGTGTTGATGCATGCTTGATGTAAGCAGGTCTGAACCACGTACCACTTCTGTGATCCCTTGTGCTGCATCGTCAGCCACAACAGCCAGTTGATAAGCATACAGTCCATCTCGTCTTTTGAGTATATAGTCTTCGCTGGCAAAGTCCTTCGGGACATGTATTTCGCCTAGAAGCTCGTCATAAAATAGCGTTTGTTGTTCTGTGTTGACGAGCCGAATTGCACTGTGTTTCTCTGATACGTTTTTATGGTGGCAGTATCCGTCGTATATACCGCCAAGTTCGGTAATTCGTTTACGTGTACAGGAACAATAGTAAGCTTGATCAGAGCTTAACCAAGCATCAAGAAGATGTTGATAGGCTTCGTGACGCTGGCTTTGATAGAGCACCTCACCATCCCAATTTAGACCAAAGTCTTCTAAAGTTTGTAAAATATGCTTGGTGGCACCTTGCATCTCTCGAGGTGGATCAAGATCTTCCATACGTACAAGCCATTTACCTTGCTGAGATTTCGCTCTGAGATAAGAGCCTAAGGCTGTAACAAGAGAACCAAAGTGAAGATGACCAGAAGGAGAGGGAGCAAATCGTCCCGTATAAGATGTGATACTTGTTTCCATAAGTACGTGAATATGTTCTATTTCAGAATAACAGCGCTATATGATGCGCTGTTATTCTATTAAGTTACCTAGCCTGCGAGTTGCTTTTCTTTTAATTCAGAAAGTGTTTTGCAATCTATGCACTGATTTGCTGTAGGTCTAGCCTCTAAACGTCGAATACCTATCTCAATGCCACAAGTCTCGCAAAAGCCGAAGTCATCATCTTCTATTTTTTGAAGTGTAGATTCTATTTTTTTGATGAGTTTTCTTTCGCGATCTCGAGTGCGTAGTTCAAGACTAAATTCTTCTTCTTGCGCTGCACGGTCGACAGGATCAGGGAAGTTTGCTGCTTCATCTTTCATATGATGCACTGTGCGGTCGACTTCTTCCCTGAGTTGATTGCGCCAAGCATCGAGCAATGTTTTGAAGTGCTTTTGCTGCGCTTCATTCATATACTCTTCACCTGGTTTCTCTTGATACGGCTCGATACCTGCAATAGCCATAATACCGATTTTATTTTTGCCTGCTGGCATCTCATTTCTCCTGTTAAAAATATGTTTATTACGCCATTGGAGTTTACTAGCGGCCGTATCTATATCAGATTTAGCGCGTAGATGCAAACTTTTTGGCGATAACAGAACATTTTAAAGTGAAAAGTCAACGTTATCTATTTCTCAAGATAAATTTTACATATTGTGCTGTATCACTTTCTATTTAGGTAAACTTTTATCAATGAGCAAATTATGTGCCACATTCAAGCAAAACAACAGCTTTAAACTTGATCTCATAGAGTGCATAACTAAAGTAATCAGTTGTCACCTACTGTTGTATATAAAGATGCATCGATTTAAAGTGCCGTATGATATGCGGTGAGATGTCAAAAATGGGTTTCTTTTTTAACTCTTGCTGCAAACGCTCTAAGATTTCTAAGCACTTTTTCAAAGCATTCATGTTGTGATCATCTTGCTGCTGAATCGATGTGAGTTCTCTCAACAGTTGATTTGAGTGCATGGAGAAGTTCAACATATCTTGCGCTTTTTTAACATGATGTTTGGGTTCCATAAGAAGCAATTGCCAACTATTAAAAAGCTGAGCATCTTTTTGGACAGCAAGATAAAGCTGTTCGCATAGAGCATCATCATTTTGACGCGTTAATAAGCCTTGAATGAATCTTTTGTAACTTTCGATAGTATGATCAAATTGCTCATGAAAAGAATGAAATTGTCTCGGTTGGCGGATTAAAATCATGAATAAAATCGGCAGCACGATACCCAGTAAGGTATTTTCTGAGCGGAGCAAGAATAAGTTCTCTTCTGCTCCCATAATCATATAGCCAGAAAAAATCATTAAGGTGATAAAACATACCGCAAAGCCATAATTTTTGATTGCAAATTGATAAAAGCCAAACGTTGCAATAAAAAATAAAATCATACATTGGAGCTTAGAAGGTTCAATCCATAAGAACACCATAAAAGATAACAGACCTAAGACCGTACCAAAAAGACGCTCTCTAAATCGTTTCCACGTCATACTCAATTGTGCTCTAAGGACTAAGATAATCGTCATGAGAGTCCACGCATAGCTGTGTAAGTTGAAGTAATCCGTGATCATAAAGCCAAGACTCATGCATAAACCAACGCGTAGAGCATGTCTGAACGTCATCGACTTCCAGTCTGCATGTAAGCGCAAAGTTTCTAGATATTTATTGATACGATCTGAGTCGCTTTTATCTTGTGCTGTATCAGTTGGTGTAGCTTTGATATCTTGGTTTTGTTCATGTTGAGTTAAGATCCATTGTAAATGATGAATAAACTCTTGGGCTCTCTGCGCTTCTTGTGCGTGTTGCGAAGGGACTTGATAGTTGATTAAAGCCTCAAAATCGGGCTTCACTCCGGGTTTATTTTGAATAAGGTGCGCAACATCTGTGCTTGCTTGTGCAATCTCTTGGAGCCAATGTGCGCATGCTTGTTTAAACTCTTCTGTAGGTACAAAAGTTAACAATCGTGAGCGGCGGGTGATGTGTTTGAGCGTATAAAGCTTATGAAACAGCTTAGCATGACGTGGCTTAAGTATGCCTTCATGATGTTTGTAACGGAGTTTGTTTTCGAGCAGCTTGAGATCATCTAAAATATCAGAGCGCAGTTTAGCGGTTTGAACGAACTGTTTTTCTTGAGATATCGGATTGTTTAAAGGGTGCGCATGCAACTTTATTTTGCGGCCTAAAGTTGCGTAAGCTCGTTGTAGTACTTCACGCTCACTTTGATGAGGTAAGAAAATATCGGCAAGGGTTTGACAGATATGATAAGACAGACCGCCTATCATTAAATTGATTGTCGCTTCCCACACAGATTGGCCTGATTCCATTAAAAGCAATACAGAAGTCATTAAGAATAAACAGCCATAGCCCAAAGTACCTGAGCGCGCTCCAAAAGCACTGATACCTGTAAAGATAAATCCTATCAATCCTAAGAAAATGGTTAATAAAGGTGTACTCTCACCTGCAATAGCAATCAAGCCACTACAAAAAAGAAGATATATATTAAGGAGTAACCAATATTTTTGACGCTGTAACTTCATTGTCCCTGTATCACCCATCCAATAACCAACAATGGCAATGGAATAAGCAAGGCTCAACTCAGGCTTTTCAAAGATAAAACAAGGAATGCACAGTAGCATGCTTGATAGAGTGGTAATATAAGCGTGTTTATTAAAAAATTTGTACAACAAGGTAAATTGCTCTCTCAATTAGTTAGATAATCTATGGAGTGACTTCATGATCATCAAGTCACTCCAGTCGGTTGTATTAAGTTTGTTTTGCCAGCGTTTGGAATACAGAGCGTGCAGTATCCAAAGTATGCTGAATATGTTCTTGTGTGTGTGCCAAAGATAAAAAGCTGGCTTCGTACGCACTCGGAGCAAAGTAAATGCCTTGCTTGAGCATGCCGTGATAAAAGGCTTGGAAGTGCTTCATATTACATTGACTGACTTGGCTATATTGTGTGATTTCAGGCTCGGTTGTGAAAAAGAATCCAAACATTGCACCTACATGATGTACCGCTAAAGGAATATGCTGTGCTTGTGCTATTTCTTTTAAACCTAATGCTAGTTGTTTTGTACGTTCAGTTAAAGTCTCGTATACACCTGGCGCACTGAGCAGTTCAAGTTGTTTCAAGCCTGCTGACATAGCCACAGGGTTACCTGAAAGCGTACCTGCTTGATATACACCGCCTTCGGGTGCAAGATGCGCCATGATCTCTTTTTTACCACCGAAAGCACCAACGGGTAGTCCACCACCAATAATTTTTCCCAAGCAAGTGAGATCAGGCTTTATGCCATATAAATTCTGAGCACCGCCGCGAGCAACACGAAACCCTGTCATGACTTCATCAAAAATCAGAACACTTTGGTAGCGGTCACAAAGCGCGCGTACGCCTTGAAGAAAACCTTCTGTTGGAGGAATACAATTCATATTACCTGCAATAGGTTCGATAATCAGTCCGGCAATCTCATCAGGATACGTTTTAAATATCTGCTCGACTGAGCTGAGATCATTAAAAGTTGCAGTTAAAGTGTGGCGAGCAAAGTCTTCGGGTATGCCAGCAGAGCTTGGCTTGCCGAAAGTGAGAGCACCTGAACCTGCTTTCACGAGTAGACTGTCAGCATGGCCATGATAACAACCTTCAAATTTAATGATTTTATCACGCTGTGTGTAACCTCGAGCCAAGCGAATGGCACTCATCGTTGCTTCTGTACCTGACGAGACCATACGGACGCGCTCTATGGAAGGTAAAAGCTCGCATACCTTCTGTGCCATCTGAGTTTCAAGTGCTGTGGGTGCGCCGAAAGATAAACCATTTTGAGCGGCATCAATCACGGCTTGTTTGATCTCAGGGTGATTATGTCCCAAAATCATAGGGCCCCAAGAGCCAACATAATCAAGGTAACGGTTTTTGTCGGCGTCATAGATATAAGGTCCATGTGCTTTTTCTATGAACAGAGGTGAGCCACCAACACCTCGAAAAGCACGTACGGGAGAGTTTACGCCACCGGGAATAAAAGATTGAGCGCGTTCGAATAAACTTTGTGATTGTTTCATACCTTATCCTTAGATTGTTGCTTATCGAAAAATAGTGCGGGTGAGCAGTCTAACTCTACTGAGTTTGAATGGTGTCTATGATATCAAAATTAAGCTTTTTATAAAATCAAGGCAGGATTTACTTTTATAAAAAAAGCGCATTTCCCTTCATATTGAGATCTAGATCATGTTTATTGATCTGTGGTTTGTGTTATTCCGGTGTTTTTGTGATGCATGTCACATACTGGTTTGGTTTGATATCCAGAGTATGATCAAGATATTTTGAAGTAAAAACAGCCTCAAATCTAAGACGAAATAGATAGAGAGCGAGTCGGTGCAAAAAATGCATAGAGATAACCATATAATGAGTAGGGCATCTTACAAAATATCACTTTTTGCAAAATGCATTCATTTTATTTTATCAATTGTCGATAGATCTAATCGTACTGTAGTGCATCTGCTATGAAGGTGAAGAAGGATTTATGAAAAGTGTTTCCTTAGCTATACATCGCATCAAGCGGATTGAGCGTAGATATCGTCCTCGAGGACTTTTTCAGCTCATGATGTTGCTTTTTGCTTATATAGTTGGAGGCTTTGTAAAGGAACATGAATGTAGTCGTGCTCTAGACAGGACGGCATACTATCAAGAGCGCTACCAACTTAAATCAGAAGAATTAGCTGAGAGTATGAATGCGCTCGCACGTGAAACATTAGAGCTACAGATTGTAAAAGAAAAACAAGATAAATTGAAAGTAGAACTCAAAAAAGAAATAGCTAAAAGCGCTGATTTATTTAACGAGAATGTATTTTTTAAAAGTGTATTAGCGCCGGAATCGAATGTGAAAGGTGTGTACATCAAAGATTTTAAGGTTTTCCCAACACAACTTAAGCGTAATTATCAATTTTCTTTGATGCTTTCTCAGTTTGATAGACGACGAGAGAAGGTCTCTGGACGCTACCAAGTCAAATGGATTGGCATCAAAGACGAAAAGCGGATCATTTATGATTTGAAAGAGATTCAAACTAAAAGAAAACTATCACAGTTTAGCTTCCGCTATTATCAAGAACTATTAGGCGAAGTGACTTTACCTGAGAACTTTAATTTAGAACGTATTTCGGTCAAGGTTGAAGTACCAGGAAACAAATGGCGTAAAGCTAAATCTGCATTTCGTGAATGGAGAGTCAAAGATGTTCTTGTCGTAGAGCCTAAATAGCCTCTTGATGTAGATTTTGCTTGAATATGCAGTCTTATTCGTTGATAATTCAACGATTATTGTATTAGTGATGAGAGATGTCATGTCAGAAGCAGTCATTCCGCTTGCTTTTACTGATGCTGCAGCGCAGCAAGTAAAACAGTTATTAGAAGAAGAAGAAAATTTTGAGCTCAAGCTGCGTGTTTACGTTACAGGCGGTGGTTGTTCAGGTTTTCAGTATGGTTTTACCTTTGACGAGAAAGTCAATGAAGGCGACTCCGTCATTGAGAAAAATGGCGTAAAGCTGGTGGTCGACCCTATGAGTCTACAGTATTTAGTGGGAGGAGAAGTCGATTACACTTCAGGATTACAAGGCTCTCGCTTTTTTGTGAGTAACCCTAATGCTACGACAACTTGTGGTTGTGGTGCATCCTTTACGGTTTAATCTGCTGGATAATAAGCACCGAGTATCGCCTCTCGTCGACTTCCTGTCACTTGAGGTAAACTGGTCGGATTTTTCTCTTTGAATTGCTTAGCAAGCCAAGCAAAGGCAACCGCCTCCACTTGTTGTGCAGGCAAACCTAAAGCGTCTGTAGGCTGCACTTGAAAGTGAGGTAAATCCTGTTGTAGTGTATTCATTAAAACAGGGTTTAAGGCGCCGCCACCACAAATAAAAACATCTCCTTTGGGCGTGATCTTGAGCACAGCTTCTGCAATGGTGCGGGAGGTGAAGGCAAGCAAGGTCGCTTGAACATCTTGATCAGACAGGTGTTGAAAGTGTGACAGTTGCTGCTTCAGCCACGCAGTATTAAATAATTCTCGACCCGTACTTTTAGGTATGTCTTGTTTAAAAAAAGTATGCTGGCACATATGATCCAAAAGTGCCGTGCAAGGCTGACCTTGTGCAGCAAATGCGCCCTGTTCATCAAAAGCTTTGTTGTGCACTTCTCGTGACCATGCATCGAGCAATGTATTACCTGGACCACTATCAAATCCTATGACTTCTTTTGTACCATTTAAGTAAGTGATATTAGCGATACCACCAATATTTATGAGAAGACGTATTTTATTTTTTTGAGCAAATAAGGCTTGATGAAAAGCAGGCACAAGAGGTGCACCTTCTCCACCTAGAGCAATATCTTTTCCTCTAAAATCAGCAATGACATCGATACCTGTTTCACTTGCAATAGTGTGTGGATCACCAACCTGAAGTGAGAAGCCTAAGTTTCCATGAGGCATGTGACGAATCGTTTGGCCATGACTACCTATAGCTTGCACTTGTTTAGAATCAACATGGGCATGCTTGAGTAAATTTAATGTGGCTTGGGCAAAAAGTTGCCCCAATTGCCTATGACACTTGCCAAGCATATTGATTTCATTCTCACCGGGTAAACACAGGCGGTGAAGCTGTTTCAATAAGTGAGAGGGCAATTCTTCTTCATGGTATGCAATAACCCGTAAAGTCTCTTGATCAAATTCAACCAACGCAGCATCAATGCCATCCATACTGGTTCCAGACATGAGTCCAATATAATAAGGTTTAGAGTTACTCATAATAGGTTAGTTGCACCTGCTTGTGATGTTTTAGTTGATCAAAAAGCTCTACAGATATTTTTGAAAACTTTTTCTTTTCTTTGACATGTATGGGCTTTGATTTAGGTAACCTTACCGTTCTTGGATTACGATGACGCCCATTGACGATAAACTCATAATGCAGATGAGGGCCTGTAGCACGCCCTGTACGTCCAACTGTGCCTATAATCTGCCCTTGTTTTACATAAGCGCCTTTTTTCAAATAGCGTCGATTTAAGTGTAAGTACTTGGTGGTATAAGTTCGGTTATGCTTGATAAAAATATAATGACCATTATAAGCATTGTAACTTGACGCAATAATGCGGCCATTTCCTGCGGCTTTAATAGGTGTGCCAATAGGTGCTGCGTAATCTACGCCGCGATGGGGTCTGATGCGGCCTGTAACTGGATGTAAGCGGCGTAAACTAAAGCCTGAACTCACCCGAGTAAAGTCTACAGGAGAGCGAAGAAAGGCTTTACGCATACTTCGTCCCTTTTCGTTATAGTATTCACCATCTTGATAGCGAACTGCTTTATAGTATTTGTTTTGATTAATAAACTCAGCAGCAATAATATGTCCATGTTCGAGAAAAAAACCGCCCGTATATTTTTCTTCATACATTACACTAAACGAATCTCCAGCGCGGATATCAAGAGCAAAATCAATATCCCAGCCAAATAAGTTTGCAACATCCATGATTTGCGCAGGTGCTAAGCCCGCTTTAGTTGCGGCATTCCAGAAGTTATCTTTGATAGTCGCACCATAAAAATGTGAACGTTTTTCAATTTGACGCTCAGCAACACGCTCTTTAAAACCTGTTGATGTACGCTCAATAATTAACTCTTTGTAGGAACTGAAGTGATAACGTAGCTGTAATACGAGCTGGTTATCTGTATGGATGACCTGAATCTTGTCACCGGGCATGACTCTTCTGAGTGTGCGCTTTGCTTTAGGGAGTTGCATAATTGCAAAGGCATCTTGCGTGCTTAAATTATATTTTTTAAATAAGCTAGAGAGTGAATCTCCAGGCCTGACTGTGAGCTCTTCATCTATTTCAACATGATTGATTGGATTTACCCATGAAGAAAGGGATTTAAAGAGCGGGTTATGATAGGCATATTTTTTTTGACGGATTTCTTGTTCTTCGACAAAATTGTCTGGAAGTGCAACCTTATAGCGCTTATTTGCTTGTAGCTCTTGATTTTGCTCGGTCAGAGCAAGGTAGTCAAAAGGAATCACAAAAAAAGCCAACATAATAAAACCCAGAGCACTGAGTATTTTCTGGTGTTTATAAGGTAATAACTGAAAAAATGTTGCTACATTTCGCATAATAGGTTTCTTTTTATTCGTCGATTCTTCATAATCGTTTGAAATACTCTTTATTTTATTTGGGTGAATCAGTAAAATTATACTTTATTTTTATGTGTGATAGCCCTTTGAGGAACAAGCAGCAGTATGACAGACTTACAAAAAATATTTGCAGAAATTCGTCGGGGTACTGATGAAATTCTAGTTGAAGAAGAACTTCTTGAAAAGCTCAAAGAAGAGCGTCCACTGGTCATCAAATTCGGAGCTGATCCCACTGCACCAGATATTCATCTAGGGCACACGGTTATTTTAAACAAATTACGTCAGTTTCAGCAACTGGGACATAAAGTGATTTTTTTGATTGGTGACTTTACCGCGATGGTCGGAGATCCTTCAGGTAAAAACACAACACGTCCTCCTTTAACCCGTGAGCAAGTTATAGAAAATGCGCAAACCTATACGGATCAGGTGTTTAAGATTCTTGATCCTGAAAAAACTGAGATTCAGTTCAATTCTAAGTGGTTAGAAAAACTTGGAGCAACAGGTATGATTCGCCTTGCTGCGCAGCAGACGGTTGCCCGTATGCTAGAGCGAGATGACTTCAAAAAGCGTTATGCTGGGGGCACTCCTATCGCGATTCATGAGTTTTTATATCCTCTCTTACAAGGCTATGACTCAGTTGCACTGAAAGCTGATGTGGAGCTCGGTGGTACAGATCAAAAGTTTAATCTGCTCATGGGGCGCGAATTACAAAAAGCAGAGCAGCAAAAGCCTCAGTCTATCATTACTTTGCCTCTTTTGGTTGGGCTAGATGGCGTTAAAAAGATGTCTAAATCGCAAAATAACTATATCGCGGTTAATGATAGCCCTGATGAGATGTTTGGCAAGCTCATGTCTATTTCTGATGAACTGATGTGGTCATATTATGAATTGCTCTCTGCTTGCTCTTTAGAGGAGATTGAAGGCTTTAAGCAAGAGGTAGATCAAGGTACAAACCCAAGGGATATCAAGATACGTCTTGCTAAAGAGCTCATTGCACGCTTTCATGACCAAGCTAGCGCAGATGCAGCAGAACAACAGTTTATTGCACGATTTCAAAAAGGCGCTCTTCCCGATGAAATGCCTGAATTTACAGTTGAAGTCGCCACGGGAATGGGGTTGGCACAGTTGCTTAAAGAAGTACAGTTGGTGAGTTCAACCTCTGAAGCGATGCGTATGATTAAGCAAGGTGCGGTTAAAATTGAAGGTGAAAAGATCAATGATCCTAAGCATGTTGTGCAAGAGCACATCACGGCTGTATATCAAGTAGGTAAAAGGAAATTTGCCCGTATTACAACACATTAGACATAAGATGTGTTGCATCGAAAAAGATCTCTACTGTGGAGATCTTTTTTATACCTTGATTTTAGGCGCAGACGCCTTGCTCAGTGTTGGCATTCATATTTAAAGCGCCTTGATAGGCATGCCAGCTCGCATAGCTGTACAAAGGCATGAGTATAATAAAAGCAAAGCCCAGTGTTACCAAACCTAGCATAAGACCTGAACCTATCAAGCATGCCCACAGACACATCACCAACTTATTTTTTTGTATCGCCTTTAAACTGCTATAGAGTGCGGTGACCAGATCCACATCGTGCTCCATAAGTATCTGTGGAGTAAAAACCAGCAGCATAAAGGTTATTGCGGCAAGAAGCGCACCAATAAAGCTTCCTACAGTCAGAAAGAGCATCAGATTTTGCCATGTCGGAGTACTTTCAGGATAGAGAGCATAGAGTATACCTTCTATACGCATCCAAAAGAGTAAAATGATGCTGAGTAAGACAGCAACCCAAGTTGATTGAATGAGATAGCGTTTGAGTACAATACAGAACATAAACAAAGAAGGTGTGTGACCTTGTGTCATCGACCATGAAATATGATAGAGCAAATAGGTAAGCAAGGGTGTTACCCAAGCTAAAAATATACAAGAGGGGAGGATCATCAGTGCCCCAAATCGAAATACGATATAGCTTGCTGTGAGTATAAGTAAGCTAAAACATAATCCTATAAAGCAGCTTAAATAAGGTATTTTACATAAGTCTTCCCAACCTTTTTGTAGCCACAAAAAAGGCGCAGAGAGTTCAATCGTAGAGGAATTAAAGTACTTTATCGGTACATTATGCCTTGGGTTGTTTTTCATTTTATTTTTATATTCAATATGTTAAGCAAAATATAAGTGTAGATAGATGATCCAATGACTGCCACTTTCCGTAACATAAAATATAGTGACTTGATAAAGTCGTTACTAAGCACCAGCAGTCCGCACGGTGCCCCATTAGAGAGGGATTTTAGGTAGCCAAGGATTGGCTTTATATCAAAAAGGATCTGGACTGCACGGGAGAATAGGTTATTCGCTCTTTTGAAGGGAATCAGGTTTTATGATTGATTTTATTATGGACTATTACCTCATTATTATGGTCCTATGCATGTTTTTACTCGATTAAATAAAGTGTATTACGCCCTAATGTTTTAGGGTTGACTCAGTTTCATTAAGGTTGGATGTAGCCTTGTTTCTTAAAGCACGGTATCTCGGTATGAGAGTTTAAAAGGATTTAAACTCCGTTGCTTATTTGACCCCATATGCACAGAATCTTGAAATACATCTTCATTACGTTGTAACGAGATGTATTCCTAGAGCTTGGCGCTTGAATCAGCAATATTTGTCAGTGAGGGCAAACAGAATCGACGCTGTCTCTGTATCCATATGACCATGATAAAGATGAGGCCTAAAGTGCATTTGAAAGGCCATAACTAGCTGTTCATAAGCCTTTATATCAAGATGTTGCGAAGGAGAAGTGTAGCCATAACGCTGTAAACGCTGCAAACATTCTTGTTGACTCGGAGGATCCCTCTTGAACTTGCTCATGTAACTACTTTGGGTCTCCTTGTCGTACCATGCGCCAATACCTGCATCATAAAGCAGTTTCCAAGGAAAAAGTGCCCCAGGATCAAACTTACGTCCTATAGCAATATCACTGTGCGCTATCACACGATGAGACTCAATGTCGGGATGCCTTTGCAATATATCATGACAGAGATGAATAAGTGCCTGAATTTGTTCTTCATGAAAGGGTTGAAAGTGAAGACTCTTTCGGTGCATTGAGCTTTGGTTGACCAGCTCTATACCAATGGATGTGTCATTGATATGTGTTCTTTTTTGCCAAGCGCTGATACCCGCATGCCATGCGCGTTGAGACTCATCTACAAGCTCAAATATTTTGACTTCTTTAAATCCCTCTGCTTGGTAAGAAGGATCACTTGGATCGGGTATGAGATAATGAGAACTTATATAATTTCCTGTTAATTTTTTAATAGAGTTAACAAAATCAACAGATGTGTAATGGAGTACTAGAAACCTAATTCTGCAATTATAATTACTTGTTGCACGATAGCTGCTACGATCAATCGCAAACATTAAAGCCAATCTCCTTTTGTTTTTGATGTAATGATTCATCTTTCCATGATGAGACAATTTATCTTTTTTAATCGTAACAAGAAAGATATAGTTGCATGTGGTAACAATAATAAAATGAAAACTAACATATTAGAAACAAAAAAGCAGTGTTTTTATACAATAAGCGATAGCTTGTTTTATGCTCTAGATGTTATCGCTACCATATCTCTGGAAGAGAAATATTGATCCATAAAAGTTAAAGCTAAATAGAAGTAACTTGAGCTATGATGGCACAAGCAATACGCTTTCCTCCACCACTTCCATGAGTATGGTTTGTATAGCTGTCTGTGTGGTCATGAATGATCAGTGACTTACCTTGAATGTCTTGTAGTTGCAGCCTATTTGAAAGTACCGGTAAGTTAGCATGCCCATTTTTGTCAAAATATAAATTCGGTAGATCTCCGGCATGACTTTCTTCATACCAGTTTGCAGCGTGTATTGTTTTATTTTTATTAAAGTGCTTGCCGGCTGCTTGTCCCTGCTGCGCGCAACTTGATCCCATATGAACATGAAAGCCATGCAGACCTTGTTGGATATGAGGATCAGTTATCGAAGGTTGAAAAATGAGTCCATATTTTGTCTCTTTGATATGAATCGTACCAATAACATTTTTACTGGACAGATTGATAACGGTTGCTGTGATGTTTTTGGGTGTGTCTTGACAAGCCGATAAAGAAAAAAATACAAAAATCATAGATAAAACGTAATATAAGTATTTTGGCACTTTATAAATCCTAAAAAATTGCATGGGTTATTTCTACTTTTTATTATCAAAGCTAGATGTTCATCGAGCCTTCGGTATGATCACACTGTTAAGGTAAGACTGCTAAAAAATGAAGGAGTTCATCCAAGTTGAGTTTTTTACATAATGAGCAGAACAACATGCTATGCAAGATAAGAAGCGATATCTCTATAGATATCGCTTGTATAGAAGTTTTCTATGTGTTGGTTGACCCGCTTATCGATAGAGGACAGCTTGGCTGATAGCTTTCAAGCTGTGTTGTATCGAGCTGCAAGTTGCCCAATTCAAGCTCACCAAAGCTACTTATCGTTTGAACTAAATGACCAGAGAGCTCTTGGAGATTTTTGAAAAGTTGCTGAGTATATGTGTGGAGATGTTCAACATTTTGCGTTAAATCACGAATAGGTTTCATGTTTATGTGTACTTCCTGATTTCCGAAGATTAAATGTGAAGGCGAGGTACCCACCTTGACATTCATCACTGGCTTTATGTCTTGTTCTGTTGAAGAAAGTTCAGTGGTTTCGCTTTGTTGATGCACTTCAATAGGTGCGTTATTTTCGTTTATAGATACAGTCATCACAAACTCCTTTTTACAAATATGAATATAGTGATGTCAATTTGAGTAAGATGTATCGCCTACATTCACTCTTATTGCACATCTCTAACTTACCATAAAAAAATAGAGATAAGAACGATATATCACTTTATCTTCAGATTTAAAACAGAAAACAACAGATGTTAAGCACGATAACAGTATTTTCTATGAAAGTGTAAATAATGTTGATGTTGGTCGGTAAAGGGAATATGTATTTGAGGGTGTAAACCTAAGCTATGATGCATTTTAAGCTGGTTTGACATGAGTACTTTACCCTTTGTATCAAAAGAGATATAACCTAAGTCAAAAGCTTTATCTATGTGTGGCATCAATAAAATACCATTGAAAGTATCTAAGCGTTCCTGATCATTTGCATAACGCCAAGGCTTGATATGTGACGCGATTAGGAGCTCTTTTTGTGAGCAGTGCGTTACAGCACACTTTTGCCAGTAATCTATTAATCGTTGGCGAAATTGATCTTGACCTATACGCTGATAAGTGCTGACTGCTTTTTCAGTCACAACATGATGCGCTTCAAATGTTTGCTCTATATGAGACTGTGTAGAGAGATTAAAATTTGCACTCAAAGCTTGTCTGAAATACATGCGATGTGGTTGACTTTGGAGTAAAGCAAACAATGGCGCATCAAAATACGCGTAGGCTACAATCTTCATGAGTTGACGTGAGCTTGGGCTACTTAAATTGCTCCATGCTTGTTCTTGATCAGGATAAGTGTGCAGATGCCAAAAGCCAGACGAACGTAAGTAATAAAAAGGTAAATGCGGGGCATTACGACAGCGAGATGTTTTCAATTGATCAAAGTAGTAGGTAAATCTTGCACATAATG
The DNA here is from genome assembly GCA_002341165.1 of Shewanellaceae bacterium UBA2521. GTDB lineage: Bacteria > Pseudomonadota > Gammaproteobacteria > Enterobacterales > Shewanellaceae > UBA2521. The sequence goes on along the minus strand of DDNL01000006.1, from coordinate 20,539 downwards.
CGGCATTGAATACAATACGATTGTTTTTGATGAGACCTTGTTCAATCAGATCGATAACAGCATAAAGTAAACACATTTTATGAGGGCTGACCTGATCACCTGAGCGGTTGGGTTTAAGGGTTTGCCATCGTTGAAGGTAAGCCGCGAGAGACATCGAAACTCCTTTTTGGCTTAGTTTACTCTATTTTAAAATAGATGTATGGCATTTTTATCTCTATGTTGTACTAAGTGGTGCATTGTTAGACATCATCTTATCGAATCAGGCAGTGACTTCTCTTTGGAAAAACATCAATCTTATTTTTGTGTTTTTTTTGATCAAATGGTTTCTTCTTTTCATCTTTCAATTTTGATCATATTGTGAGAATATTTTTATTTCTGTATGTTATATAACAAGCTTTTATCGCAAGATAAAGTGCACAAGAAAGAATAGGTTTACAGAAGCGTTTTTTCTTTCAACATGAACAGGTAAAAAAATTTTATAGTCTTATGCAGCAGGTGTAAGGTTCGTCTAGGATGACTAAGGAATTCAGATGCGGGTTTATCGCTATATATTAGAGCAAAATTGGAGTTATCAACATAAAAACTTTGAAGGGGTTTCATTACAACATCAGTGGTTTACGATTGAAAAAGGTACATTAACCATTCATAAAAATTATGCATGGGATGGTTGTTCACCCAAGATGTATATCTTAGGTGTAGGTACCCTAGGTACACCCGATGGCGCTCTGCGTTATGGAAGACCTTGGACGTATCATGCAAGCTTAGTGCATGATGTACTTTGTCAATTTCGTTATGATTTGCCATTTACAAAGCGTCAGGTCATTGAAGTATTTTATGATCAGCTCCATGCATTGCGTTTTCCTCTTCGTCGTCTTTATGTGTGGGTGGTGAAACATTTTGGCCCTCAAGATTTTGCTATGGCAACTATTGAGCGCAACCCTGTGGTTGATAAGGTCGCCCAGAAGTAGCTATCACTTGTTTTGGTGCATCGATGTCTTGGGATAAGATCTCTTTGAGAGAAATAAAATGCGTGTGGGTTGTGGCATCATAGTCTTTAGCCACAATTTAAAAAAAAGAATGAGGGCTCCACATCATATTTTTGATCTAAGCACTAAGAGTAGTAGGGCGTTTAGGATGCAAGAGTATAAGCAAAAAGTAAGAAAAAAGGGAGCGTAGGCTCCCTTTTTATTCTCATCGATAGGTATCAACAGGTCATTTTTATCTACGCTGCTCTTTACGTCCATCGCGACGAGGGCGACGTGGTGCGTCATGCTTAAAGCCTTCTGAGCTGGCTTCACGAATGTTTAGTTTTTGTCCGCACACACGTACTTTAGATAGAATATGCATCACATCTTTAGGCATACCTTCTGGTAAGTCAACTGTAGTGACTTCATCATAAAGCTTGATATGGCCAATAAAACGGCTTTCAATATTCGCTTCGTTAGCGATAGCGCCGACGATGTTACCTACGCTGACTTGATGCTGACGACCTACATCAATTTGATAGCGCTTCATCACAACATCAGGAGCGTCTTTCAAAGGTGAAGGTTGGCCAAAGTGAGCAGGCGTCGAACGACCACGCTTATTGCGATCACGGTCGCGACCATTGCGATCATTGCGATCATTGCGATCAGAATACTCACGCTTTTCGCGTCCCATAGGTAAGTCTTTGACTTCAAGTGGACGTGCTTGCTGAACTTGTTGTAACAAAGCAACGGCAAGCTGTTCAGCAGAAATATCGAGCTGCTCAATCAGTTTTGTCGCACAGCTGGTGACAAACTGTAGAGATTGTTTCTCTAGGGTACTTTGAATGCTTTTACCAAGCTTTTCTAAGCGTTTATCACTTACAAGCTGCGTACTAGGCATCTTCATAGGTTCCATACGACAGTTGGTTGTTCTCTCGATAGTGCGTAACATGCGTGTTTCACGAGGTGTGACGAACAAGAAAGCTTGACCACTACGGCCTGCACGGCCGGTACGACCAATACGGTGAACGTAAGCTTCAGCATCGTAAGGAATATCGTAGTTGATCACGTGTTCAATACGAGGTACATCAATACCGCGTGCTGCAACGTCTGTTGCAATGACGATATCAAGTTTACCGCGCTTGAGCGCGTCAATGGTTTGCTCTCGAGCTGCTTGGTTCATATCACCATGCAAAGCAGCTGCTTTGTAGCCTTTGGCTTCGAGTTGTTCAGCAAGTTCGGTTGTAGCTTGACGTGTACGCGCGAAGATGATGATACCATCTGTTTCTTCAACTTCGAGAATACGGCTTAGTACTTCAAGCTTCTGATGCTGAGGCACCTGAATAAATTTCTGCGCAATGCGTTCAACTGTTGTTGTTTTAGCTGCAATTTTAACATGTTCTGGGTTATTGAGATGTTTATTCGCAACACGGCGTATAGCATCTGGCATGGTTGCAGAGAAAAGAGCAAGCTGACGCTCTGTTGGTGTGTGCTCTAAGATCCACTCGATATCATCGATGAAACCCATTTTTAGCATTTCATCAGCTTCGTCTAAAACAAGAGATTGTAAGTTATCGAGTTTAAGACTGCCACGACGGATATGATCCATAACACGTCCTGGTGTACCGACGACAACCTGAGGGTGACGACGCAGCTGACTGAGCTGCTGTCCCATGCTCTGACCACCATAAATAGGGAGAACATGAAAATCTTTAACGTATTTGCCAAAGCTTTTGAATGCATCAGAGACTTGCATTGCCAACTCACGAGTGGGTGCAAGAACTAATATTTGTACATGCTTAGCTTTATAATCGATACGAGACAGTAAAGGAAGCGCGAATGCTGCTGTTTTACCTGTTCCCGTTTGTGCTTGACCTAGTATATCTCTGTCTTGAGTAAGAGGTGCGATACTCGCTTGCTGAATAGGGGTTGGTGTTTCATACCCTAAATCGTCGAGTGCACGTAATACTTCTGGAGATAAACCAAAATCGTGAAAAGTAACTTCTGTAGATGACATCTGACCTAGCCTTTTAATGGTTTTGAACCATCGTTATTTAAATAAAAAGCCAAAATCATATATCATTACCACTTCTAAAGAGCGCCGTGTAATATAATCTCGGCTATGCAAACGGTGTATTCTAGCATAGGAACTAAAGTCATAAAAGAGATTGTGTACTATGCTGGCTTATTGTTTGACCTATAACCCATTTTAGCCAGCATAAACCTAATGATGAACCGTTAAAAGAGGCTTAAGAAATCGCCCTGTGTGTGATGATTCACATTGTGCAACGGTTTCCGGTGTACCACAGATTAGGATTTCCCCTCCTCCAGAGCCTCCTTCAGGGCCTAAATCAATGATCCAGTCGGCAGTTTTGATCACATCGAGGTTATGCTCGATGACGACAATGGTATTACCTTGGTCTCTTAAGCGATGCAGTACATCAAGAAGCATCTGAATATCGGCAAAATGCAGCCCAGTTGTGGGTTCATCGAGAATATATAAGGTTTTTCCTGTGTCGCGTTTAGACAGCTCTTTTGCCAGTTTAACCCGTTGCGCTTCACCGCCTGATAAGGTGGTTGCACTTTGCCCAAGGCGGATGTAGCTCAAGCCTACATCAATAAGGGTTTGTAGCTTACGCGCGACCGCAGGAATCGCATCGAAAAAGGTGCGCGCCTCTTCAACAGTCATATCAAGTACCTGATGGATATTTTTACCTTTGTAGATAACTTCCAGCGTTTCGCGATTATAGCGCTTACCTTTACAGTTATCGCAAGGAACATAGACATCTGGTAAAAAGTGCATTTCGACTTTAATGAGTCCATCACCTTGGCAAGCTTCACAGCGTCCTCCCTTTACATTAAAAGAGAAACGACCAGGTTTGTAACCGCGGGCTCGAGCTTCCTGTGTTTGAGCAAACAGTTCTCGAATCGGTGTGAAAATACCTGTGTAGGTTGCGGGATTAGAACGAGGGGTACGACCAATAGGGCTTTGATCGATATCTACAACTTTATCGCAGTGTTCTAAACCTTCGCATTTTTGATGGGGTGCTACTTTATCGGGCGAGGCACCATTGAGCCATTCATGCGCAATAGGGTAGAGCGTTTCGTTAATTAACGTAGATTTACCTGATCCAGATACTCCCGTGATACAGGTCATGATACCAAGGGGAATCTGTACATCGACATCTTTCAAGTTATTACCCGAAGCAGCAATAATCTCAATATAACGCTCAGGATCTGCTGTATGGCGTTGCTTTGGTACTTCAATCTTTTTGGTACCGCTTAGGTATTGTCCCGTTAAAGAGTCTTTGTTATTGACTATATCTTGTAATACACCACTAGCAATGACTTGTCCTCCATGCACGCCAGCACCGGGCCCAATATCAATAATATGATCCGCTTCGCGGATAGCATCTTCATCATGCTCGACGACAATCACAGTGTTACCTAAGTCGCGTAGTCTGGTTAAGGTGGAGAGTAAGCGTTCGTTATCTCTTTGATGCAAACCAATTGAAGGCTCGTCTAGGACATACATCACGCCTACAAGCCCAGCACCAATTTGCGATGCAAGTCGAATCCGCTGCGCTTCACCGCCTGATAAAGTTTCAGCAGAGCGTGATAAAGATAAGTAATTCAAACCTACATTGACTAAAAAGCCAAGACGATCTTGAATCTCCTTCAATATTTTCTCTGCAATCTGGCCTCTTTTCCCTTCAAGGTGTAAGGTGGAAAAGTAATGATGGGCCTCAGCAATAGGCATTTCGCAGAGCGTAGGTAACGTCATGCGATCAATAAAGACATGACGTGCTTCTTCTCGTAAGCGTGCGCCATCACAACTACGACAAGTTGAAGTGCTCATGTACTTTGCTAACTCTTCTCTGACCGCATTAGACTCAGATTCATGATAGCGTCTTTCCATGTTATGGAGTATGCCTTCAAAAGGGTGGTGACGTTTGATCACATCGCCACGATCATTGACATAGCGAAACTCAATTTTTTCTTTTCCTGAACCATAAAGTAGCTTCTTTTTCACTTTAGCTTCCAAGCTTGAATAAGGCTTTTCAATATCAAATTTATAATGTTGGCTCAACGATTTGAGCATTTGAAAATAGTAGAAACTACGACGATCCCAGCCTTTAATCGCGCCTCCTGCGAGAGATAATTCGCTATGGCTGATAACACGCTCTTCATCAAAAAACTGCTGCATACCTAAACCATCACAAGTTTGGCAGGCACCTGCTGGATTATTAAAAGAGAAAATACGAGGCTCTAGTTCAGAGATGGCGTAACCACATTGCGGACAAGCAAAGTTAGCTGAAAAAACTAAGGGTTGATCTTGAGGGTTGTCCATAGATTGCACATAAGCAATACCTTGCGCGAGTTCAAGCGCAGTTTCAAAAGATTCAGCCAAACGTTGTTGGAGTTCAGGTCGAACTTTAAAGCGATCAATCACAATTTCAATGGTATGTTTAGTGTGTAGATCTAGAGCTGGTGGATCGGATAAATCATATAAGTCACCATCAATACGAGCACGTATAAAACCTTGTGCATGGAAAGATTCAAGCAGCTGTGTATGTTCACCTTTGCGGTTGCGCACAACAGGTGCAAGCAACATCTGTTTGCTCTCGCTTTCAAGCTCTAACACGCGATCGACCATTTGAGAAACCGTTTGTGCCGTGAGAGGTTCATCATGTGTGGGGCATCGAGGCTCTCCGACGCGAGCAAATAGCAAGCGTAGATAATCATGTACCTCGGTGATTGTACCTACAGTTGAGCGTGGATTATGAGATGTAGATTTTTGCTCGATCGAGATTGCAGGACTTAAACCTTCAATATGGTCGACATCAGGCTTCTCCATTAAACTTAAAAATTGACGTGCGTAAGCAGACAAAGATTCAACATAGCGTCTTTGCCCTTCAGCATATAAAGTATCAAAAGCGAGTGAGGATTTACCTGAGCCAGAAAGGCCTGTGATCACGATGAGTTGATCACGCGGAATATTAAGGTTAATATTTTTTAAGTTGTGGGTTCGTGCACCACGAACTTCAATTTTATTCATCACGACACACTTATTTATCCATTGCAACAAGTTGGATTTAATTATTACATAGAAATGTATTCTATCCTAATTTTTACTTCATTTATCACTAAGTTAGATTAATTTAGATAAAGTTGAGTGTATTTTTTATTTCATAAGATAAAGTAGCTTGAATACTTATTTTTAGGTATTATGCGCTTAGTTTCAGTTTCTTTTGGGAAAAGGTTATGGCTACGGTCGAAAAACTATCAAAGCTTGAGAAAAAAGTGGCACTTTCGTTAGCCAGTGTATTTGGTTTTAGAATGATGGGCTTATTCATTATTTTGCCTGTATTGGCTACGTACAGCCAACATTTAACAGGTGTGACCCCTTTTTGGATAGGCTTGGCGATAGGTGCTTATGGTTTTACGCAAGCCTTACTACAAATTCCAATGGGTATTTTATCTGATAAATATGGGCGCAAACCTGTAATTATCGCAGGACTTCTCGTGTTTGCTTTAGGTTCTATCATTGCTGCTATGGCCGATTCTATCTATGGTGTGGTTGCAGGGCGTATCCTGCAAGGTATGGGTGCTGTGTCCAGTGCTATTTTAGCGATGGCCGCCGATCTCAGTCGTGATGAACAGCGCGTTAAAGTAATGGCTACTATAGGTGCTTGTATCGGTTTTTCCTTTGCATTGTCTCTATTTTTAGGCTCTTATCTTGTTCAAATCATAGGTTTATCAGGATTGTTTTTGATGACAGCAGCTCTGGCTTTGATAAGTCTTGGCATTGTTGCTTGGGTTGTCCCTACGCCTATGACCAAAGCGCCTGTTGGTGATACGGTAGCAGCACCTGAAAAAATCAAAGATATGTTACGCAATCCTCAGCTCTTACGTTTAAATTTTGGTATTTTTGTTTTACATCTATTGCTTACGGCATTATTTGTCGTGCTGCCTATGGCTTTTGTTGACGCAGGTTTTGCTCGAGAAGCGCACTGGAAACTTTATTTTCCTGCTTTTGTCGCTTCACTTTTATTCATGGTACCTATGGTGCTGATGGCGGTGAAGTATAAAGCGATGTTGCCTTTGTTTCGTTTTGCCATTATGTTGCTCTTTACAGCATTGATGTGGATGCTCTATGACACACAGAACATCATCAGTTTAACCGGAGCGACGATTGTCTTTTTTACAGGCTTTAATTATTTAGAAGCTTCTTTACCGAGTTTGATTTCGAAAACTTGTCCTGTTGGAGCCAAAGGTTCAGCAATGGGGATTTATTCGAGCTGTCAATTTTTAGGTGCGTTTTTTGGTGGTCTTTTAGCTGGCGCAATCTACCAGTATTTTGGCGTGCATACTGTGTTACAATGTATTGCATTGCTTTTACTTTGTTGGCTTGTTATAACGCAAGGTATGAAAAGCGATGCAACGCTCAAAAGCTGTACATTGACAACCAGCACTCTAGACAAACGTGCTGCCCAACATATGCTTGAGCAACTTAATCAGCTTACAGGCGTGGCTGAGGCCATTGTTGTACCGTCAGAAAAAGCAGCATATTTAAAAGTAAATGAACAATTTGATATCCGTAAAGCACAAGCTTTAGTCGGATCATGTTAGATATAAACAAAAGATTTGGAGAAATTCATGGCAAGTCGTGGTGTAAATAAAGTTATTTTAGTGGGAAATTTAGGGCAAGACCCAGAAGTGCGCTATATGGCTAACCAAAATGCAGTGGCAAACATCACGGTTGCCACATCAGAGTCTTGGAAAGACCAACAAGGTCAACAGCAAGAGCGTACCGAGTGGCATCGTATTGTATTGTATCGTCGTTTAGCTGAAGTTGCAGGTGAATACTTGCGTAAAGGTTCGAAGGTTTATATCGAAGGTCGCTTGCAAACACGTAAATGGCAAGATCAATCGGGACAAGATCGCTATACAACTGAAGTGGTTGCGAACGATATGCAAATGCTAGACAGTCGTGGTCAAGGTCAATCGGGGCAGTATCAAGGTCAAGGTCAAGGTCAAGGTCAGAACCAAGGTTTTGGTGGACAAAATCAAGGGTTTGGCGGTCAGCAGCAAGGAAGTCAGTTTACACCTCAAGCATCGCAATCAGGTTTTAATGCACCTAAATCAAATGCAGCACCGATGCAACAAAACCAGAAGCCAGCTGAATCAAATTCTTTTACGCCAGACTTAAACGATGATTGGAATGACGATATTCCTTTCTAAAGGTATGATCGAAGGTAAGAACAAGCGCAACAGGATTGCGCTTGAGCTATTTATATTTGTTAAAAGAAGAAGATTATGAATGTGCAAGAGTTTTCTGAGTTTGAGCTGCATCGCCATTTATCGGTTTTAGCACGCTTGATTTATGCCTTTTATTTAAAGCAGCAAGTTTTACGCTCAGGCTCGTCGCAAATTCAGGTGGATTTTAACGCCATCCAAAAGCAAGTGGGTATTGAGCGAGCTAAAGATGAATTGAGTGTCCCTGATCATCAAAAGATTGCTGCAGCTTTACATGCGTTGGCACAAACTCGATTACTTAATATTATTGCGCAAGATACCTCACAGAGTATGACGGTCTTACTTCCTCTTTGTCCTCAAAGCACCCAACAAAAAAATCCGATGAATTTAGCTTGGAAACCTTTACCACAAATTCAAGATTATTTAAGATTATATGGTGTGCTGGATCAAAAGGTATCGCAAGAAGATCTACAAAGTTTTATTGTATATTGGATTGCGCGTCCAGAGGTACAAGAAACCGGTTCTGTGTGGACGCAAAAATTGGCTCAGCATATAAGGCATCAAAGAGCTCATGCACCCGTTACAGCAGCAGCCGAACAAGTTGAGCAAGTCGGTTTTCAAACCAGTCATCAGCCTAAGTATGCGGCTTTAAATCAGCAAACGGTTGAAAAAATTAAGCGTGATTTTGCCCATGTTGCTAAAGCGGAGTCTAAATATGAGTCGTGATCCTAAGTCGGTTCAGTCACAATTAAAAAGTATGCAAATGTGGCAGCAGAGGATGCAGCATCGAGGCGTAAAAAGCTTATCAGGTCAAGCTTTGCAAGACTCAATCGCAAGAGAAGATGCACAACGCTTTGCAACGCTTAAGCGAGAGCGTCAGCAACAAACTCAAAAAAGTATTCAAGCTACGCTTACGTCTTCAGATGTCAACCCTGCTTGGACGATGGAAGCGGTACAAGGCTTTTTACATCAGCCTCATCCTGACGCAGATTTTTTAGCAGCGTTTCGCGTGCTCAATATTTGCTGTGAAAACATTAGTGAGCATCAAAAAAGTGGTGGAGTATGCTGGATGCTTTTAGGTGCTTATGGACGTGGTAAAAGCACGCTCGCAGGTGCTTTGTACCATGAATATATTCGTCGCCAATATAGCGCCATTATGATCCAGTGGCCAAAGCTGGTGCGTCATGTGTGGTCTGGTGGTGAGCCCTCTAAAAAGCTTCTTGAACAAATTTATCATGTTGATTTGTTGGTACTTGATGAAGTGGGATATGATCAGCGTAATTTGCGCGATCAAGAGCAAGCTTTGCTCAGTACTATTATTCGTAACCGTAAAAGCAATTGTCGCTCTTTAGTGATTTGTTCTAATCATTTTCCTCGTACTTTCGAAGAAGCTATAGGTCGCCCTTCAGCACAAGGCTTGCGTGACTACCAAACTTATCCTTCTGTTTTTGAAGGTAAAAGTCATCGGCAAGAACTTTTTACCGACTTAGATGGTAATTCAGTTGCTGATGTTGGTTTTGCTGTGCCGACACCTGATGATATGTTTAAGTAACATTTAAATTTCGTAGGTTCTTACTCCATTTCAATCTTTGCTGAGTAGATAGTTTTGCTGATACATACGTGGCGAATATCTGCTCCACTTTTTAAAAAAATGGCAGAACGCACTTTCACTTGAAAATCCTAGCGCATAAGTGATATCGGTAAGCGACTGATGTGCTGCGAGACGTTCTACAGCTTGTGCAAGCGTCCAGCTTTGCTTCCAATGTTGATAGCTTAGTCCTGTTTCTCTTTTAAAAATGCGAGAAAGCGTTTTTTCTGAAGCGCCTACAGTTTGAGCCAGTTCATACAAAGCGGGTATGTGTGTTGCGGTCGTCAAAAATGCGAGACGTTTGTCTTGCGGATAAGTCAAAAAAGAAATCGGTATATGATGTATGCGTCCGACTTCATCAAGAAATAGATGTTGTAGGCTCTGTAAGGGGCGCTCTTGCCAATTCACTTCAAAGTCGGTGAGGCTGATACGCTCGATGAGAGCTCGTAGTAGATCATTCATAGGATACAAAGCAAAAGAAGTGGGTAGCGTATTACACAATGAAGGAACTAAGTAAATTGAGCGATACTCGCTTGTATGCTGGACTTGTACGCGATGATCAACGCCTCCAGGGATCCACATTAATCGAGAAGGAGGAAGTACATAACTTGCTTTGCACCCATTTTCATCGCTATAAAATTTAAGACAACCTGATTGCGCGACAAGAAACTGTCCTTTTGCATGCTGATGTAAAGGTGATGCGTGGATACTGAGTGTGGCGGCAATACCTAATATGTCCTGCTCAAAGGCATCTGGGTTAAAGTTTGCTTCAGCGCTGATACGAGGCATGCATCTGTCCTTTTTGAACAATAAGAAGTCTTTTTATATCAAAAAAAGCATGTTGTGTCTTGTTAAAATGGCTTTCTGACATACTAAGCCGTAGAGTATTTGAACCTATGTACAAGCCTTTAACCCTAAAATTAGCCACACTTTTGATGGTGTTTCCCCAAATTGTAGAAACTATCTACAGTCCCGCTTTGGTTGATATAGCCCAATCTTTTAGAGTACCTCCTAATATGGCAGGACAAACCTTATCTTGCTATTTTGTTGCTTTCGCCTTTGGTGTGGCGTTCTGGGGGCGCCTGTCTGACCTAATTGGTCGTAGGCCTACACTTCTAGCAGGATTGAGCTTATATGCTTTTGCATCGATTTTAGCCCTGTTTTGTCGCGATTTTTCTACCTTGTTGCTGGCGCGGATACTGGCTGCTTTCGGTGCTGCGGTCGGCTCTGTCATCACCCAAGTTGCTATGCGCGACCTATTTAGCCCTCAGAAGCTCACTCAAGCTTATGCGACCATAGGTGTGGCGATAGCCTTAAGTCCAGCCTTTGGCGTGCTGATGGGCTCTGAACTGACACAAAAATATGGCTATCAAGGTGTATTTCTGGCTTTGGCTTTGCTGGCGCTGGTTTTGCTGGGTTATAGCGCTTACTCTATGCCTGAAACAAGACCATTAGAGATGAATAAGATACCGGTGAAACAGGTCGCGCTATGGATGATGCGAGACAGCCAGATAAGACATATCACAGTCTTAATTGCCGCCTTCAACATAAGCTTATTCTCCTATTACCAACTTGCTCCTTTTATGCTCAAAATTTTACAAGCTCCATCTCAATTATTGGGTTATTCAGGAGGCGTTATTGCTGTAGGTGTATTGGTGGGGAGTGTGTTAAATCGCCATTGGGTCAAGAAAAAATATGCCTTCAATCGTATCATGCTGATTGCAGGCCTTATCCAAGGTGTCGGCAGCTTAGGTGTGTATGTATTACAAGAGAGTTTGCTATTTATTATACCTATGGCATGGGTGAGTCTTGCTTATGCTTTGGCTATTCCTCATCTTCTGGCTCACGCATTGGTGCATTATAAAGCTTGCGCAGGCACCGCAAGTGCTTTGTTAGGCTTTAGTTATTACACTTTACTTGGATTGGGGTTAATTATTACCAGCTTTATTCAAAATATAGGTATTGTTTTATTGATTACATCAGTGTTGATAGGTTTCTTTTTTATATCTTTTATGAAACAACCAAAAAAAGTAAGTCATCATCACATATCTTGAACAAATAAATGTATCTCTTTTTGTTGCGATACAGTTTTTTATTTCCTTTTTGTTAAAAATTTAATAAATCTGTAAAATACACCAGATTTTTATGTACAAGGTATGTTAGCCTTGCATGTGCAAGAGAGTTTTGTTGATGTATCTCATGCCACATATAACTTATTTTTATTCAAGGGCTATACATGAAAATTATAGATTTTAAAGAACTTAAAGATGTTGTTGGTGGTGAAAGAAAATCACGTTCTTCTAGAAAGCGCACAGGACGTAAACCGAGATCTAAAAATCCGCGCAACTGAAATGCTTAATATAAACTCTAAGATATGAATATAACCTGTGATGCTGGTATGGGATATTCGCTTTAGATAGAACATATCAAGTGTTTCAATGCAACCATTATATATCAGATATGCAGCAGAAACTCAAAGAGTGTTGTACTCTGACTGAATAAGATGATCGATTTATGCCTGAATTTTATTTGCTAATGTAGCGCTTTATTCAGGCATTTTTATTTTGTATGAAGGGCAAAAATATATGCCGACGTTTCATCATGACATAAGCGATATAGTAAAGCAGAAAAATAGCAAAACTGCCCACATAATCAATTTCAATCATCGCCTCATTAGGATGAGATAACCCAGCATAGCCAATAAAAAAGATCAGTGTGGCGAAATAAGAAATACATAAAGCTTGGTTCATATTGAGCTTTTTAGAAGAGTGACTAAGCATGAATGCACTTGTTTGAAAGATTGATGTGAGTGAGTTCATGAGAAATAAGATACTGCTCATGAGCATCGCGATAGAGAAATAAGTCGTCATGCGGTAAGAAGACGTAAAAAATAAATAGAGTAAAGCATACCATATGGTTAAAGGAATAATAGGTATGATCAGCATCCATAAACACAATTTTATCGGTGTTGTGCCTTGAGGTACATATTGAGCGACAAACTTCCCAATAATAAGACTCCATGAAAACCACCAATACATATAAAAACCATGATAACTATTCATAGGTGTAATAAATAGATTAATATGCTCGATATATCCATGTAATCCAGTCAAAATAGTTAGGTAATATTGCGTTAAAGTATGTTGCTTAAAAAGGATGAATAGTCCCCAAACGATTAAAATAGCAAAAAAAATAATCGATCCAAAGCAGATCCGCACAATAAACTGTGACCGTACTGCTGTAATGGTTGCTACAGTAATCAGAATGATAGTGTAAAGAACAAGCTTACTATGGGTAAATAACTCTGGATATTTTTGTATATAGGTTTTGGGTATATAAAAGTTGAAGTAATCTACGAATAGTTTTGCGCTAAAAGCACATGTTAATAACAGCAAAATGTACATCATATGCTGCATGTATTTATGTTCAAATATTTTTAAATGAGGTTCAATAAAAACAAAATAAAAGGTAGTCATGAAATAAAAGAGCCAGGCTGTACCACTCCAATAACCTATTTCCAAAGACAGAGGATGAATACCAAGATACTCGGGCGAGGCATAACGCTTAAACTCGATTAAGGGGAACATAATGAGCCCCATATCAAGACCTGAAGTGAACAAGATACATAAAAAGGTCATAGTAGAATAAGAGCATGTTATTGACCTTGATTCATGCTTTATATGAAAGTAACGAAAAGTAACATATATCGAAACTAAAGTTGAAAGCACGCAAGCTATTTTCAAATTAAAATCAAATATAAAATGCATAGAGGTCACTTGTTCAGTCTTTTATGCGTGGTGATGAGGTGTATGCAAATGATGCTTATATCAGCATAAGATGTTTATTATCTTAATTCGCAAGCTGCAAAAAGCAAATGGTATGCTTGTTTTATTTGCTTATTTCGATATGGTTTAAGGTATTATATTTCCTTATTCTATACATTGTTACAACACTTCAAATGTAGAGAGCGCTTTTTGCTTATTTAATTTGTTTAGCTTAAGCAGAGGCAGTGTATCTTGCTTATCAGATCTATATTTTTATCCGCATTATAAATAAATTTTTAGGTTCAATAAATCTCATTTTAAAACATTAAATTACAGTTAACATATGCTATTACCTAATAAAAAATATACATTGAAACCTATACTATTTCTTATCTCATTCTTATTTTGTTTTTGCTCTTTTGTTCAAGATATGCCAAATCATCGTTATGATACGTCTTGGGGGACTGGGTATATATCAACGTACTTACTCTATCCCTTATAATACGGATTTACCACAGCTTGGAAGTGATACAACACGTAATACGAATATAACACCGCTTTTTTATTTAGAAAGCGATTACTTTTTTCTTCGTGGGCAACATGGAGGGGTTCATATTTATCGAAATAATAAATTTGATATCAATGCTATGCATCTGCAATGCAGACGATAGATATACCTAAAAAATACCAAAAGGAGCTTGGCGGCGTAAGAGCTCATTACGGACTAGAGATGGATTATCTGTATCAAAACGATATGTATTCTAAACACAGAGTTCTTGTAGATAAAAATTCCAACCTTATGCTATCTGAACAGCTTTTTTTTGAGCATCACACTGATGATTGGAGCTTTAAACCGAACATAGACTTAACGTGGACAAGCTCTCATTATAATACAAGATATTACGGTTTAAAGCAGGTTCGTGTAGAAGATGGTTTTTCTTTAAAGTTTGGTATTGATATAAAATATCATCTTGTGTCTAATCTATATCTCACTGGCCAATTCAATGAAACTTTATTTTCTCACTCTATCTGTAAAAGTGATTTGATGAGCTCCTGTAGCCAGTATGAATATGGGTTAGGTATTTTATTCGCAGAAGATCTAAAGCGTTTACAAAGCGCGCATGACGAATCAGATACACAATCTAAAAAGCATTACTTACGTTTTGCTTATGGCATAGCAACAAAAGCGTCAGCTGCAGAGATCATAACATTCAAAAGTCACCTGAAAGAGATAGAATCAACAAATCAAATGTTTTCTGTTTTCTATGGTTATCAAGTTACAGATCGTATTTTTTCACTTCCTATAGATGTTTACCCAACAGTAGGTTACGTACATCACTTAGGATCATCTGTTCAGAGTAGTTCGGAAGAAGTTGTGCTAGGAATGAAACTTTATTACAATTTCTATTGGCCAACACATATGCGGTTTGGTTTTGCAGAAGGTATCTCATATGCAACTTATCCATCCTCGACAGAAAGCAAAGAGATCATAGAAGAAGATGGCCAGAAGCCAAGTAGATTTTTAAACTATTTGGATCTATCGCTAGACTTTAATGTAGGTGAGCTGTTTCAAGTGCCGTCAGGGAATCAGTTCTGGCTCGGATACTCACTTCATCACAGATCAGGTATGTTTAAGTCGTCTGCACAATATGGTCGCACTAATGGTGGCGTGAACTTCCATTCGATTTACGTTCAGGTTGATTTTTGAACATAATATATTTAACCAAGGTTGTAACCTTGGTTTTTTTCTTTCTAAGAAAATCAAGAAGCAAGAAGCAAGACACCTATTTAAAATTTAGGGTTTAAGGTTAGAGATCGTTATGCTTTATCGTTAATTTAACCAAGAACAAATGAATACATATATTTCAAAGTTAACTATAAATAGGTATCATTTTGTTATATCCTAATCCTATTAAATAATCGTAATTTTTAATTAAAACTGGTGAGTTGTACTATGCAATATAAAGAATATAAAGTGATTCATATCGTTGAAGGTGGTTTGGGTACCGTTTTTTTAGGTGCTAGTGGCGTTCCTATTGAAAAAATGGAAGCAGCACTGAATGCGTATGTGCAAGATGGCTGGCAGGTCGTATTTCAAATTATAGAGAAAAAAAGATTTTTACTTTTTTGGCAGCGTGAGGCTGTTTTAATTACTCTTGGGCGTTAAAATTTTATCATTTATTCAAAAGAGGATCTGATGAATTTTAATATACCGAATAAGCAGCACCTTAATGAACAAGAGCAAGAGATCAATGATCAGATTGCTTTATTGAGCTCAGAGCAAAAACGTGTTTTTTATGAAGAAAAGCAACAGAAATGGAAAGATCACGATACATATGCTGTCATGGCATATCTCTGTTTTTTCAGTATGTACTATCTTTACCTGAAACAATATAAACACTTTTGTTTTTATGCTGCACTACAACTAGTTTTTTATTGCAGTCTGGTTTTATCTTATCAAGCTGATTGGTATTTTTGGCAGCTTTTGGGTATGGGGTTCGTACCTATTTTGCTTCAAGCCCTTTATCACTCCATGTTTTCAGAACAAATTGTAAGAGCTTATAACATTAATATGTGCAAAATAATTCTGAAGCATATTAATTCGTTGAAGAATAAAGTGTCTCGTTGAGATAAAAAAGTAAAATTAATATACTCATAAATATCATTCAGTATTATATTTTGTAGTGGCATAATCAATTTGGCCATCTCTTTATAAACGGTATAATATACCCAAAACAAAGTAGGTGACAAAATGACGAAAAAGAGAGGTTCTAACTTTACTCCTGAATTCAGGCTTGAATCAGCGCAATTAGTTCTAGAACAATGATGCTCGATAATCGAGCAGCTGAAGCGATGAATGTCAGCAAATCTGCCATGCATGTTTGGGTAAATCAGCTTAAGAATGAACATGATGGTATCATGCCTAAAACACCATCAAGAGAGCATAAATAGCTTATTGAGAAAGTAGAAGCTGCACATGAAGCGAGTAACGGCTCTGCGGAGACGCGAACTATAGCGAACATCGTTACAGCGGAAGGTTTACCATTGAGCCGTTACAGAGCAGGGCATATCATGAAAAAATTAGGATTAGTGAGTTGTCAGGTTAAAGCACATCGTTATAAGAAAGGTATTAAAGGGCAGCGTAATATTCCAAATACATTAGATAGGCAGTTTGCTGTAACCGAGCCAAATCAAACTTGTGTGGTGATGTTGCTTATGTTTGGTCTGGCAATCAGTGGTTGTATCTTGCTGTTGTTATAGACTTATTTTCTAGAAAAGTTATTGGTTGGGCAATTTCTAAGTCACCTAATACAAACTTAACAGCGAAAGCACTATCAATTGCCTTTGAGTCCAGAGGAAAACCCGAAGGTGTGATGTTTCATTCAGATCAAGGCTGTCATTATACCAGTAAACAATTCAGGCAATTATTATGGCGTTATCAGATAAAGCAAAGCATGAGCCGTCGTGGAAATTGTTGGGATAATGCTCCTATGGAACGTTTTTTTAGGATTTTTAAAACAGAGTGGATGCCAATCGCAGGATACGCTTCATTTTATAAAGCTAAGGTTGAGATTACTCAATATATTATCCGATATTATAATAAAGTCAGACCACATCAATATAACGGAGGATTAACACCTAACAAATCCGAACAATTATTTCAGAGTGAACACAAACAGGTGGCCAACTTTACTTGACCACTACATATGATTTAACAGCACAGAAGTGGTTATAACGAGCATTCATAGAGATCGTTATGCTGTTACAGATAAGAAATTATTCAGTTATATGTTCCGTATAACTTATTTTGGAGAAAAATTATTTTGTTATATTATGTAAAGTTGATATATATCCATATTATCATGATATCTATATCTTTTGTATTATCTGCCTGTAGTGTAAGCCTGCATCGTATAGATGGGGTCGATCGTTGTATTGAGTATGTAGGAACCGGAAAAAGCTATGAAGATAGCGCCTCTTTTGTATGCATTGATAAAAACGAACCTATTTCTTATGAAAACATTGATACCAGAGAGCACGAGAAGCAAGCATTTAAAGAGCTGCATGGACAAGAGGTTCTCTATCTGAACATAACGGATGTACCTACACCAAAACATAAACTCTATGAAGCTTCCAAAGGAAAACCCATTCACGTCAGAGCAGAAAGAAAACAGAGTAACTTATCTTGGTTTAATAATGATCTGAGGCTGAATGAAAAAAATTCTGCGCTGAGCATGCTTAACTTCATAGTCAATTATGAGCAAAGTTGCACTCTAGAAAACTCTTGTAAAGACATTTTTGGAGAATGGATACATGAACTTCCTGTGTACCTTATGAATTATAATCCTAAAACTCATGATCATTATAGCGAGCAGTATGTTTTTAGTTCTGGACAAGAGTTGACTTTAACGTTTGACTTTCAGCATAAGTTATTTTTAATGGAATTCAAAAATTTTAAGTCTCAGCTGGGTGAAAGAGTGACTTATGCGAAAAGCATGGATAAAATGCGCTATCATGCATATTTCTATACAAAGCATTTCAATAAGACGTGGTATAGTGAAGTACATGAAAAAATATTAAACTAATAGCGTAAGTTCTACTATGGTAAAAGATCTATTAGATAAAGTCACAGCTTTAGGAGCTACTCGTTTTTCATTTTATTCTAATATTACATTGAACATATTTTTTATGTAAGACTATAATTTTCATTTAAATAATTTAAGTTATATACATATCGCATATAACTTAATTTTTTGAATAAGTAAATTTTTTTAATAATAAGATTATATATCGAAAAAATTCTATTTGCATATCAGGTGCCATATATGAAAAAATTAATAACATTATTACTCACATTTTATTTGCTGATAAGCTGTGCTCATGATAAAGGAAGTATGAAACAGAATAAAAATAATATGGTTATAAACAAGCAACTTTCTGATCAACAAGCGTTTCAGATGCTGCAAAAGCTTATGAACGAACAATCGTTGACGAAAGCTCAAGCACAAAACAACCTAGGACATTTATATCATGAGGGCCGAGTTATTATCCGTAATGACCAAAAAGCATTTAAGTGGTTTAAGCTTTCTGCTGAACAAGGATTTGCCAAAGCACAATATAATTTGGGTTTTATGTACAATAATGGTCAAGGCGTGCCTCAAGATAGTAAAGAAGCAGTAAAATGGTACAAGCTTGCTGCTCTGCAAGGCGATGGAAATGCACAATATAATTTGGGTTTGATGTACAGTAAAGGCCAAGGTGTACTGCAAGATTATAAAGAAGCATTGAAATGGTACACACTTGCTGCGGAGCAAGGCATTGTAAGTGCGCAGTATAATTTGGGTTTAATGTACCAGAATGGGCAAGGCGTGCCTCAAGATAATAAAGAAGCAGTAAAATGGTTCAAGCTTGCTGCTCTGCAAGGCGATGCAAATGCGCAATATAATTTAGGTTTAATGTACCAAAATGGGCAAGGCGTGCCTCAAGATAATAAAGAAGCAGTAAAATGGTTCAAGCTTGCTGCTCTGCAAGGCGATGTCAATGCACAATATAATGTAGGCGTGATGTATGCTATGGGTCAAGGCGTACCTCAAGATCGTAAAGAAACCGTAAAATGGTTCAAGCTTGCTGCTCTGCAAGGCGATGTCAATGCACAATATAATTTGGGTTCGATGTACAATAAAGGTCAAGGCGTACCGCAAGATAGTAAAGAAGCAGTAAAATGGTACAAGCTTGCTGCTCAGAAAGGTTATATAAGTGCGCAATATAAATTGGGTTTAATGTACGATAATGGCCAAAGCGTGCCACAAGATTATAAAGAAGCAGTGAAATGGTATAAACTTGCTGCGAATCAAGGTTATGCAAATGCGCAATATAATTTAGGTTCGATGTACAGTAATGGTCAAGGCGTATCACAAGATTATAAAGAAGCAGTGAAATGGTACAAACTTGCTGCTAAGCAAGGCGATACAAGTGCGCAATATAATTTAGGTTCGATGTACAGTGATGGTCAAGGCGTGCCACAAGATTATAAAGAAGCGGTGAAATGGTACAAACTTGCTGCTCAGCAAGGCTTAGCAGATGCGCAATATAATTTAGGTTTGATGTACAGTGATGGTCAAGGCGTACAACAAGATTATAAAGAAGCAGTAAAATGGTACAAGCTTGCTGCTGAGCAAGGTTATGAATATGCACAAAATAACTTGGGTGTGATGTATGCTACTGGTCAAGGAGTTCCTAAAAACTTGGTTTATGCATATATGTGGATAAATCTAGCTACACATAATAATCCTGCATCTGCTGTAAAAGCAAAAGAGTTGTTTAATAAATACATGACAAAAAATCAGATTGCGCAAGCGCAAAATCTCGTAACCTCATGCCTAAAGAAAAAATACCATAACTGTGAAACTCAGATTTGATAAACTAATATTAGAATTTTATTCATCCAAAACCACCTTCATGAAGGTGGTTTGTTATAAGCAATATTTATCTATTCAAGCTAGATATCTACGCTTCAACCATAACAAAGTAAACTTGTATCATTGGCAGAGTATTCCATATCGAATGCGCGAAAGTAAAACAAGACACCCAAGAAAAGTAGGTTGATTGAAGTTTGATGGATAAAACCTTTTTATTAAATAATCTGATGGATGATGAAATGGATGCTCCCAAAAACGGCGTCAATGCGCCACAATAGATTGTCTATAAAAACAAGGAGCGTCCGTAATGAAAAAAGCTACCCTAATATCGATTGATTGAGCAAAGAATATTTTCCAAATTTTAGGTGTATCAGCTGAGGGTGAAACTTTATTTAAACGTCGGCTTAACCGTATTAAATTGATTGATTTCATATCACCGTACTTCAGCTTGCACTCTTGTCATGGAGGCTTGCTTGTTATGCTTCGCCCTATTGGGCGAGAACCTTCGAAGAAATGGGTCATGCCGTTAAATTAATTCCAGCG
>DDNL01000044.1:740-4032 GCA_002341165.1 Shewanellaceae bacterium UBA2521 | reverse complement strand
CAGATGCGCTACCAGGCTGCGCTAATCACCGAACGACTTAAGCAAAGACCTGCCTAAGTGGTCGGAAATATTACTCATTTTGAGAGATGAGGTCAAACTTTTTATCGAAAAATATGCATCGATCGCGTGCAACTGTTGCACTTTTAATCAGATCAAGGTTTATTCCGTCCAACACTGCGCTGCGCAGTGCCCTCTTACGCACCACCTTCCTGCTTGATTCAGTGTGATGTAGGGGCACAATACCTCTTCATCTTGAATCTTTTTTTGATATTTATATTGCGCAATAATGACAAAGTCATGATGGTAATCCATGTTTTTTTCTAAAGACAAATCATAAGGTAAGTCATGTATGATTTTATTTAAAGCGGATATATCGGCTGTGTAAGTGTAGTGCTCAACATAATAAGTATGTTCTTTAAGAGCAAGCTGCATCATTGCAGTATGCAAATCATGTCTTAGCTGTTGTGTGCGATACGTTTCATAAGGAATAGATAAAAGTAAGCCGATTAACATCATACACACGAGTACTTGGATCAGTTTCCGATGCGTTATAACATGAAATGGATACATATCGTCTCCTTGCAGAGGACATGATTTATATCGATTTGGATTACCACATAGTGTAGTCAATAATATAAAGTTATGCTTGCGAGCGGATCTGAACATCCTTATACTTGAATGAGTTAAAAATCGAGCTCATTGTTGATGTTTCATCGCTAAAGGAAACCTCTATGTCTGATGCCATTCAAAGATTTATAGAAGCTTATACGCATCTAAATAAAGACAACTTATCTGGCCTACAATCCGTTTATCATGAGCAATGTTTATTTGAAGATCCTATTCATACTTGCGAAGGCTGGGATGCCCTGCATCATCATTTGAAAACCATGTATGACAATACAACACAATGTAAGTTTGTTATCAAAACATGGACAGGCAATGAAGAGCAACTTTTTCTACAGTGGTCGCTCACTTTTGCCCACACTAAATTATTTTCTGGCAAGAAACAAGAACTAGAAGGCTGCTCAAGAGTTGAGTTTGCTGATGGACGTGTGCGCTATCATCGCGATTTTTTTGACTTAGGTGGCATGGTATACGAAGGTCTGCCTCTTATCGGTTTTCTCATTCGTCGCATTAAAAGTCGTTTAGGCAGTTAAACAACACAATAGACCAGATTAAAAAAAGAAGCTATTCCAGTTCCAAGCACTGAAATAGCCATCCTTGATAAGTGCTAACCATTAAGCCATAAATGCACCATGATAGAGGCAGCATAACCTAAACCGATGAGCCAACTCCACTTTAAGTGTCCCATAAATGAGTATATGCCTTTGGTTTGTCCCATCAAAGCAACGCCCGCAGCGGAACCTACTGAGAGCAAACTTCCACCTACACCTGCTGTCATCGTAACCAGAAGCCACTGTTGTAAATCCATAGGTGGATTCATATTGATCACAGCAAACATCACCGGAATATTATCTACAATCGCTGATAAAATACCTACTGCAATATTCGCATACGTTGGATCAAGCTCGTGATAAAAAGCATGAGAGATCATATTGAGGTAACCCATAAAACCTAAGCCACCAACACACATCACAACGCCGTAGAAAAAGAGTAAGGTGTCCCACTCTGCTCTGGCAATCTTATCAAAGACATCAAAGGGTACAATGGTTCCCAAGCCCTTTAATGCAGACTGATCCTGTTTCTGCTCAGCTATATCACGTTTACGCTTTAACGATTTCGGTAAACTACGAATCAAATAAAATGCAAAAATCTGTAGATAAGCAAGTCCCATCATCATACCTAAAACAGGTGGCATACCAAAGAAACTATGGCACATCACAGCTGTAATGATGGTGAGTATAAAGAGTCCAAAAATGCGCTTTGCACCTCTTTTCAAGACGACTAAAGGTTGCTTTATTTTTTTTGGTTTTTGCTTATCAATATATAAACTTAATCCTACAGCAGGAATAAGAAAATTAATAACAGAAGGTAAGAAAAGTACAAAAAACTGATTAAAATTGACCAAACCAGCTTGCCACACCATCAAAGTGGTAATATCACCAAATGGACTAAAAGCGCCACCTGCATTGGATGCAACAACAATATTGATACAAGAAATATTAATAAAGCTTTTATTATTGGGCGACATCTTTAAAATAATGGCGCACATTAACATTGCTGTTGTTAAGTTATTTGCAAAAGATGAAATAAAAAATGCAAGAATACCTGTAATCCAAAATAAACTACGTAAATCTAATTGCTTGTTCAACATCCATATACGTAGGTAATCAAAGATAAGACGCTCTTCCATCGCATTGATGTAAGCCATCGCCACTAAAAGAAATAAAAGTAACTGCGCATAATCAAGTAAGTTATGATTAAATGCATGCTCTGCTAGTTGAGGCTGACCAATACTGACATAATAAAACCCTAAAACTAACCAAATGATGCCTGAGGCCAGCAATACAGGTTTAGACTTTTTAAGGTGAAAAAAATCTTCTCCAATAACAAATAAATAAGCGATACTGAAAATAAGAACCGAG
This sequence comes from Shewanellaceae bacterium UBA2521, assembly GCA_002341165.1. Classification (GTDB taxonomy): domain Bacteria; phylum Pseudomonadota; class Gammaproteobacteria; order Enterobacterales; family Shewanellaceae; genus UBA2521. The sequence continues at coordinate 1,486 of DDNL01000044.1, read as the reverse complement.
AAAATACCAATCGAAGAACTTGTTAAATCAACGGGCTCCATTCCTTCTCTCGCAAAAACAGGAAATGCACTTAATATATATAAGAAAATGCTAAGCCAACCATGACGAGAAAATATAACCATGCTCCATACCTTTTTATTATAACGTGATAAAACGACTCGAATCATAGCACTCTGATGCTTAGAGCAAAAGCAAGAACCCTAAGCAACTATTGTAAAATACAAATATACACCAAAAGTAAAAGGCTGACTGATTTACTTTTGTAATAACCGCGCCGCCTGCTTGGCAAAATAGGTAAGAATACCATCAGCACCTGCACGCTTAAAACAAAGTAATGATTCTAAGATCACTTGCTCTTCGCTTAACCATCCTTGCTCAATTGCAGCTTTGTGCATCGCGTATTCACCACTGACCTGATAAGCAAAGGTAGGAACATTAAAGGTCTGTTTTACACGATATACCACATCTAGATAAGGCATACCTGGTTTGACCATCACCATATCAGCACCTTCTTGCAGATCTAAAGCCACTTCATGCAGTGCTTCATCGGTGTTGGCTGGATTCATTTGATAACTCTTTTTATCAGCGCCTTTTAAAGAAGCGCTCGAACCTACTGCATCACGGAAAGGTCCGTAAAAATGAGAGGCATATTTAGCTGAATAAGCTAAAATTTGCGTGTTTACATATCCATGCTCTTCTAAAGCCTGACGAATGAGTCCTACCCTTCCATCCATCATGTCTGAAGG
>DDNL01000044.1:0-433 GCA_002341165.1 Shewanellaceae bacterium UBA2521 | reverse complement strand
CATCCATCATGTCTGAAGGTGCCACCACATCAGCACCTGCTTGAGCATGACTCAAAGCTTGCTTAACCAAAACTTCATTTGTCGCATCATTTAAAATATAACCACTTTCATCAATAATGCCGTCTTGACCGTGCGTTGTAAAAGGATCTAGTGCCACATCGGTGATAACGCCAAGCTCAGGAAAATTCTGCTTAAGCGCCCGTACTGTTCGTTGAATTAAGCCTTCAGCATGATATGCTGCTTCTGCTTGAAGAGATTTGTCGGCAACACCTACTACAGGAAATAAAGCTACAGCAGGAATACCTAATTCAATAAGCTGCTCTGCTTCTTGTAAAATACGATCCAAACTTAATCTGGCAATACCTGGCATAGAAGGTACATCTTGGGCACAGTCGTGGCCTTCCATAACAAACATAGGATAAATTAAATCATC
>DDNL01000005.1 GCA_002341165.1 Shewanellaceae bacterium UBA2521 | reverse complement strand
AAAGTCACATCCGCTTGCACACTTGACACATGATGACGCGAAGCTCTGTCACCTACTACATCTTGCTCGGCCCAAGTTCCTGTTGACCAAGTGCCAAACCAGTCATGCTGCGCGATGCAAAGTGCCTCAGTACTAGATCGATGCTGCACTTGATTGAGCTGCACATCCCACACCACATGCTGAACTTCAGTGCTACAATCTGCATCTTGTTGATGGATATCAGCTTGTACTGAATGGGTGAAGTATCGATTTTGCTCCGATAACACTACGGTCATCGGTGTTTCCCAAGTGACCTCGTCTTCCCATGTCGTATCCCAACGGCCAAACCATTGTCTTTGTTGCATGGAACATGTTTCACTACGGTGCACTTGTTCAATCACTTGCGCTTGCCAACCTTGATAAGACTGCTCTTGCACGACTTCACGTTGCACGGAAGATTGAGGCTTCAAATCTAACTCTAGATCAGTATGCGAAACAAGGTTTCGCTCTACTTCAGAGCTGGTCGCATAGATTGCAGCATCCCAAGTTCTTTCACTCCAAGAATGAGACCATTGTGGCTGTGCGATCTGTGCTATCATCACCCGGTTGTCTGCTCTTGAGGACTGTGTTGTTACCTCAATGTCTGACTCCGTGACGCTCTGACGATGCATCGCCGTCTGAGTTTGATACGAGAGAGAAATCTGACTTTTGTACTTTTCGACAAAACACAAGCGCACACCCGTTTCATGCACAACACCTTGATAATCAGAAAGCATCTGGCCAAAACCACTTCGCGCTTTTTGACCCGATAGGGTGAGAACCCCTACATCTTCCTCATCAGGCACATTATGTAAACGTGCCAAATGCGCTCGAGCAGGCGCCGATAATCGGCACATCTCTTGAGTGTCGTGTATTCTTGCCGTTGCGCATGATGCTGGCATAGAACAGGATAAAACATCATCATGTCGATGGTCTCGCACCACTTTGTCGAGCTGCACCTGATAATGAAAGAAATGTTGATGTGAAAAGCTCGTCACTTTCACTTCTTCAAAACCTAACCATTTCAGGCCACGCGCCAAACTATAAGGTGTACCTCGATAACGATGCCAGTCCCGTGCATGCTCAATATGGGCAGCCAAGTCATCGACATAGGGTCTCAGTACATCTAAACCAAACTCCCAAATCAGCGCGTCATCAATATTGGTATAGGCTGCTTGACCTTGTGCCGATACTGCACCAGGAAACTTCGTTTTTTGTGGTGCACGACGCACTGTTTTAAGTTGCTCAATCGCTTGAGCAAGCCAAGAAGGTGGCTTGGATAAGTCTTGAGGAAAAAAACGCATCAAGCCTTGTTGCTCAAAAGTCTTTAAAAAAGAATTTTTTATAGCAAAACTTGCTGGCAATAAGGATTCTGTTGGATAGTGTATCGCTTGCTTAGGATCAAAGTCCGCTTGATATTGCTGGGGATCCATTATCCCCCCTTATGCTCAACGTAATTAGACCTCAAATCCACAGTCGTTAAGTTTAATTTTAACTTAGCATATTCGTCATCATCGATAGGAATCACTTCATTAAGACCATTGAGCTCTACATGATGTACATCTGAGGTATGTAACTGTGCATGGATCCAACTCGGAGAAACATCCCATCCCAATACAGCACATTCAGCAAATTTCTGTTCAAAATTCTGACGTAGATAATCGATTGCTTTGGGCTGTAAATTGTGACCGTAAATCTTAGCGGTACAATCTATTTCTCTTTCTCTTGCAAACACGATATCTAAATCGTCGGTGAGCATTTTAACTTTAGGGTCATGCATATATTGCATCACAGCTTCTCGAACTTGCTCTCTTTTGCTTTGTACTTCATCAGCTTTATATTGCGCTAAAGCATCTTGATCAATCAAGATTGCGACAAGAATACGTCCGTTACCTAAACTTTTCACACGCGCATCTTTGACCCATAAATGGGCTTTTTTAGCATGGGAAATATAATAGCCTATGGTGCCCATGCTACCAATTTCGTTGATGCTGCGTTTCATGCGCAAACGGTAGCTTGTATCATTTTCTTCGGCTTTACGCTCCACACCATATAGGCCGCCTAAGCGTTCTAAGGTATCTTGTGAAGTAAAAGCCAACAGATTGTCTCTGGCTACATCATTAATCCGTTGTCTAAGTAAAAGTTCACGGTAAGCTTCAATGCGCAAAGCTACAGCTAATGGATCTGAGTCTTGGGCTAAAGCTTGTTTTAAGTTAGGATCTGCGGCAATTAAGGCGCGTTTTCTTTCTTGGTATAACGCATCGAGATTCAAATCTTCAACAATCTCTACTGAATCTGGACGGTTTACATCAAACTTTTCTATCATAATGCCACCACCAATGTTGATGGATGCATTTCGCCTTGATAATGCCCATGAATATCGATATAAAGCTTGCTCAGCTCTAGCTGCTGAAGCCCTTCATCGGCTTGAGGTATCGGTTTCAATTTTACAGAAACCACCTTAAATCGATTTTCCCATCTTGAGAGTGCATCCATAACCGCTGAGTAAAACTCAAGTCGCATCATCGCATTGATGGGACTATCTAAAATATCCCAAACCCGACAACCATAAGCTCGATTGCCCACAACACTACCTATCGGAGTCGTTAAAATCTGCTGTATCGACTGCTTGATGTGCTCTCGCTCTTCTAAAATTTTTCCTGTTGTAATCTGTGTTCCATACATAGATAACCTCTTACTAAGTGATAAAAATAAACTCAACCTCCAATCAAAACTTTGTCAAAACCATTTTTAATCGTACCGCCCTTATGTGTAGTTGGATCGCCCTCACGTGCTGCAGGTTTACCTTCGATAAAAACGGTGCTGCTTCCTTTAAGTACAGGGTTTTTACCTATACATTCACACAAGCTGCCTTGAGTCGCAGCAGCTGCTCCACCAATCATCACACTGCTGGCACAACCTTTTTTGATCACACCGCCTACATGTGGTATTGGGCCGTTAAATAGTAGACACACATGCGTATCACCTTTTCTCGCCGCTGCTGGCACCTCATTCTCCCTTTGTTAATTAATATTTACTGTTGCGCCTTTGACAATCATATCGCCACTGGCTTTCAGGGTTGCTTCCCCTTGCGATGTGAGCTGAGCTTGCCCTTGCGCTGTTAAAGTCATATCCTGCTGAGAAGCGACTTTAATCGCATCAGCTTGAATAGAGATCCCTTCGGGCGTTAACGTCATGCGACTGCCACCGACAACAAACTCTATTTTTTGCTCTGCTTGCAAAGTAATTTGCTGCTGCGCTTGGACTTGAACCGACTCTTGCTCAGCTTGAATATGAACATTCTTTTGCGCATCCAATGCAATGCGATCATCACTATGTAGTTGAATCAAGGCTTGATCTTGCTTTACATCCAGCACATAACTATGCTGCTCTCGATCATAAAGAACGCTTGAGCCATCTTTAAAATGCATGCTTTGCTGCTGCATATTATGATGAGGAAGCGCAAATTTGTTCTGATACAAAGCCGCAACCACAATTCCTTGTGCTAAGTCTCCAGATGGACACACCACTAAAACCTGCTCGTCCTTATCCAAAGGATTCCAGCTGATATTGTCAGCACCACGTAACTGAGCGCAGCTCAGCCAAGGACTTTGTAATTGATGATCAACAACTTTAACCTGACCTTGATCATTGGTTTCGACCACGCGACAAATGCGGATCAAACCATGTAATAAGCGTTCTTGTTCAAGTGGGTGAGTAAGGTACATATTTGCCAGGCCTCATACAAAGCTCTTGGGGTTGGAACTCTTCTGTCTGGCTCCAATAGGATTCAGATAAATAAATATCTTGTTCCCAAGCCACTTTAAAGGTCCAAAAGCTGTCTTCATAATAAGGTAAATGATGCGGCTCAACATGAATATCATGAGGCTGTGCGACCCAATCTGGAAAACCCCACACTCCTTTTTCTTGAATTAACAAACCCGTACGGGTTGCAAAATCAGTGAGAGCATAAGGATCATGCAAAGCTGTTTTTGCGCTCATACAATAAACATGAAAACGACATTGCGCAGCAATACGATCATCATGTTGATTTTTTTTATAATTGATCTGTACCAACTCTAACAAGCAAGCACGCTTAGCTTGTGCTAATTTATCCGATTGATACATAGCAACAAACTTAGTAGGAAACTGCAGTTTAAGCTGTTTCAAAATTTCTTTCTGTACACAAATAATTGGTGTACTCATATTTAACTCCTAAAACGAATAAAATCGCGCTGATGATTTCTGTTATACGTAACCTTGAAACCATAAACCTGAGCGCATTTGCTCAGCATGGCGCTTTGCTCTGTTGGCTGTTTGACGCGCCCATCGACTGTCGAGCATTTCATCTGCTGCGCGCTCCCAATTTTGCTCCGCCATCGCGGTGAGCATACGCTTAAATTTGGATACACCTCGAAAACCTATTTGATAGACCATAGACATCAAAACCGCAACGCGTGCATCATTACAACCAGATAAGGCTGATTTAAATCCATCATGCTCTTGCATCTGCGTCATATTAGATTCTAAAAGCTCGATGAGCCAAGCATCTCCTGCTGCACGCGGTAAAGAGAAATTAAAATATTCAAGATGTCCTTTTTGTGTGCTTAATTTAAATCCATAGCCCACGGTTGGATAATGTTCTGAACATAAGTAAGGTTTGCTACGCCAACCTTCTTCGTACGCAATCAGTTTCACGATATCTGTCATGCTAAAGCTCTCTTGTAAAATAAATTTGATCCACTGAAATATCTATGGATGCAACATGAATGAGAAAGTTTGGATTAAGAAATCATATAGATGACAGATAAAAGACATAAAAGGTAAAGCACCTTGTCGTCAAGACATGAGGGTGCTTTATATACGCTGACCATAAAAGCCGAGCCAAAAAAAAACCAGACAAAGTGTCTGGTTTTTTGCTAAATTTGTTAGCATTTCAAAATCATAACAAAAGCGATGAACCTTGACAACCCCTAAAAAAATCAACTGCTCAAATAAAAAACAAAAAAATCCACTTTATGTCTGCTCTACCTTGTAGGACACACAAACTTAACCTGCTCGAATCATCTTACGTGCTTGTTGACGCTTGCTTAAAAGCTGTTGATATTGTGCATCGGTTAAACTGGTTGCCTCTTGCGACTCAAGTTGATCGCGATGACGCGTCACTTGCCAGTCTGTTTGCTGCAAAAATGCTTCTTGCTCACGGTTGATCTCGGATTGACTGAGGATAAACTCCACATCATTTCTGTCCAGTTCGAACTCAGCAAGCAAAGCCTCTGCTTGATCTGGATCACACATAGCAACCCCAGAGCCGTCTTTTTTATCGATAATATTCATACATTAAACTCCTTAAGAAGGTTGGTAAGGGTGATAAACAGGCGCAGCGCTCGTTTCGCCTGCTGCGGTCAGCATCGCTTTCGGTGACATCACGTTATACAAATAAGGCATGCCAATATAAATCTCGCAGTCTTGATCGTGGGGTAGGCCAAACTGAAAACCATGGCTCTTCAATGCGGAAATTTCAGATCCTATTTCAAAGACCTCATCAAGATAATACCAACCCTGACTTGCCGCATCCGTAATAGATCTATTCAAGACATTTTGTTTATGATTACCATATGTGGTGTGGTATCCAGCAGTTCGGCCATAAAAAAGCTCACCTTTCACAATCTTCACCCACACCCTCAAACCTAAATGGTTAAAGTGTCCATAAGCGCTAACAGGAATACGGATTATTTTACTCTCGTCCTTAGCAGCGGATTGAATCTTTAATATATGGCCATCTGATAGGCCTTCCCATCCGTCTCCAAGACCACCTCTCCAGTGCCGATCTCCTTTACGATATTTCCCATAAAAATACGGCTGCTCTTTTGTAGCTAACTCAACATCATCCACGGCATGAGCGGGCTTTGTTTCAACATAAGGCCCTTCAAAACCTTTGGTAAAAGGATGCACCGCTTGAATACTACAACCATAAGCTGCAAAGCCTGTCGGCCTCCCATCTGACTCAACCGAGCGCATGAGGGAGTTACCAAATAAATTCGGCGGCAGGGGTATCTCGTTTTTGATATTTTGCTGAAATGAAGTCAGCTTTTGTTCTGCCTGAGTGACCTTTTGATCAATGGCTTGCATTTTGCCCGTCACAGCTTCGGTTAAACCATTGGAAGCATGGACTAATTGGGTGATTTCTTGTTCTAAACTCATAAAACATGGTTCCTTTTATAGATTTAAAGCATTAATTTTTGCTGTTTGTGCCAGAAATAGGGTTTTTATGGTACTGACCAACTGCTGTAAGCCTTCTTGAGTTACATAATGTGAAGGGGGTTGACCACCGAGCTGTGAAGCATTCACCGCTGTCTGCGCGCGTTGTAAAAATACATTCTGAGCTTCGGCTTTCAAATACACATCTTTTTGCTCTGCTTTACTTGCTACCAGCTGTGTTAAAGCGAGATATCTTTTCATTTGATCAACCACTGCGGTTGAATTGGCCGTGCACAACTCTTGGCTGTGATGTATATCGGCATCAATCTGCTCTAAAGCTTGACCAATACGGCTTACATCTTCTTGTAATAAATTACTTTTATGGGGTCTTGGATAATCCCGGTAATGCGTTGTATTTTTTATCATTCAATTTACCTTATTTAAAATCAGTTTATATATGTTGGTGATATCTTATACCTCTATAACAACACCTCCTTGTTGGTACGCTTGAAAAAAAACAAAAAAAAACCCCAGCGATAAAGCTAGGGTTAATTCAAAATTTATAATTAAATAAGTAACTTAGAGTATATATTTTTAAATCCGATATAATATATGGATATATTCTCTTTTGAGCTAAGCCATACATTCTAAAATCATATTTAATACTTGGGTATCTTGCTTTTCTAAGAATTCAAAAGCATCTTGGTAGCGAGAGTGCCATGTTTTATAAAAAGCACGTTCCGACATACACAGTGCTTGAGCGATTTGTTTATAGTTAAAGACAACTTTCTCATCCATTAAGTAATACGTAGTGTAGTTCACAAGTGTATAGCTATATAGCTTGTGATGCTTGGGATAAGTTTTTTCGGTAATAGAAGGACAGTTCTGTATCATCGATTGTACAACTTGTTGTACTTCATTTTTTTTGTTTCCACTTTGCTGATAAATAGCAGACACCCATGTTTTTGCATCTTGCGGCAACTGCTCGAGTAGAATCAAGAAACTGCGACGCTCAAAATGATCTTCATGACATAGAGCATGAGATCCTTGTTTGGTACGTGTTTGGGTTGCTCGGATATATGATGCCGAACCTGATATGTTACGTGCTAGTAACTTACTTTGGGTGTCTAAATTTACACTCGGTATAGAAACATTTATATTTTGAGTAAAAAGAGAGAGCATATAATGACGTAACCATGCGCGATCATAGTTATTATAATCTTTTATCATATAATTCCTTTAGCCTATTCATGAAAATATTATTGTAGAGCTAATATAAAAAGTGGATATATTGAATCAGTTAAGCGAAGTAAACAACAAAAAAATCATAATATAAAAACACTTTTATAAAGTGTCATAAATAATTGCAAAAGTTAAAAAAACATAAAAACTTATTAAAATTTTTTACATTTCATTTTGTGGTATAGATTTTATTTTTTCAGCTTCTCCTAGTAATTTAGATGCCGATATTTCACATTGATTAACAAAAGTATTCAGCTTATGAGCATCTTGTATACCATCAAGGATTGGTCCTGCAGCATCGATAACCTGAGAAAAAGAGCGTATCAGATCACTTAATGCGGGGGGCGATAAGACCTTTTCTTCTACTTCAGGAATTTTAACATCTAAGACACCAAAGCAAAAACTGAGAATCTCTTGGCGGGCTTTTTCTTGATAAATGGGCAACAACAATGTTAACCAAGTCTGAATAAAGTTAGCATTCAAAGGTGTTTCGCCACGCATAATACGAGTAAAACGATTCATTTGAGATTTCACCCACTTTTCACGCTCTTGATAATTTTGTCTGTGATTATCATAAACAACACATCCAGATTCTTCGAGCTTTAAAAATAAAGACTCAGAAAACTGCGCTAAATTAACAGAGGTTTCATCGAACATAGCTTGAGTATGCTTTATCAAGATGTCTGTTATCATGATGTAGGTAAATCCTCATTGATTAAACTTATAAATATATTTTAATACACGGAATAAACCTTTGCATCTATGCAAAAAATTATTTTATGACATTTGAACATTTGGACATTTATATGACACAACAGCATTCTAAGCGCTTTAAGCAACTCAGAGAAACACAACATATATCAGCAAATAAGCTTGCCCAAAAAACTGGCGTATCCGCCGCCACGATTACCCGATTTGAAAAAGATGAAACCGATATCAAATTAAAAACAGTGTCTAAACTAATGGATGCACTGGGGTTGAGCCTATCTGATTTAGAGCACACCAGCCGCGCAAAAAAACTTTACATATGGGAAAATGCACCGCATTACACATCAACACATCATACATTTTTATATCATTATGATCAAAACGCGACAGCCCATAACGCATTTTTGTATAAAAATAGACTCTATATCATCAATACTGATAAGACACCCAAAGAGGGGGATTTATCTCTGTTCATCACACAAAATGTAGCCCGTGTTGAGCACTATACGCCTCATCACCAAAGTGTATGCGAGGGAGTTGTAATCCAACACTTTGAATATTATCGAGCACAGGAATCATAAGTAGCTAGGCAAAATATAAAACTTTCGCTTACAAAGAAAAAAGCTTCTTTTTTGGTCATTATCTCTTGTCAAAGCGGCTTGGATTGATGATATGAATCATATATTGTAATAATCTAGCGTTGCCAAGAGATGATGGAATAGCAATAAGTGTTATCTGAATACTCGTTAAACCTTCGTACAAACCTAGTAAATATAGAAAGAGTGCCATCATGAAAGCGAGTAACAGTTCTCCACATATGACTCTGATTGATATCGGCTCTGCACTACGCACCAACTTAGTCAAAACACCTGTAAGCATAATTAAGGTGATTAAGAAAAAATCAGATTCAACTAAAGCATTTGATAACTTGTTATGATGAATAACTTTGTCATTTTCAGCTCTCATCATACAACTGCTCAGCTAATAACTTCTTTTTCTGCTGAATTTCTAAATGTTGCTGGTTAATTTTGTTAATTCGGGCTTTGTGATGGTAAATAAGGTAAGCGGTTTGATAAATAATTTCATTTTCTTGATTCGACAGCCTATCAAGTTCTGATTGAACAACAGACTGATATATATTTTTTTTTATGCACATTTTATTATCTTTTTGAGCAAAAAAAAGTCGCACTCTTCTTCAAGGTGCGACTTTTCAATGTAGTAATGTTTAAACATTATAATGAACTTTTGCATACATGCAACAGTTTTTTTAATTTATGTAGCTTTATCTTGAGGTATAACGGAAGGGGAAGAGTTAACATAAGATGATTTGTAAGGTCTGTGAAGATATTGTGTCAAGCATGTCTCAAAATCAGGCGATAAAATAATAATAGAGGCAATATTCATGAGCGCCATACAGCTTGAGGTGATCAAAGCCAAAGACCACACAGTAGATACATCTAAAACAGTTCCAGCATAAATCATCGCTAGAGTAAGAAGCTTTAAAATAATGAGATATTTTTTGTTACTACAAAGAAAAAAGAAGTTATTTTCAGAGTAAAGATAGTTGCCAATGATCGTTGAAAAGCAGAAAAAACAGATGATCATCATCATTAAGTAACTACCTAACTCACCAAAATAATGTGTCATATTCATCTGCACAAGCTCAATACCCGACACTCCAGAGACTGCATTCAAATCGACACCACACAAGACAATAGCCGCTGTTGCCGTGCAAATGATCAAAGTATCAACGACAACACCCGACATTTGAATGAAGCCCTGCTCAATAGGATTACGGCCTTTCATATCAACACTTGCCGAAATATTAGCAGAACTTCCCATACCCGCTTCATTTGAAAATAACCCTTGTCCAGTACCATGACTTAAAGCGCTACCTACACTATAAGCTATCATGCCTGATGCAACCTCTTGCAATCCTAGAGCACTTTTAACAATAAGCATGAATAAACCCGGGAGCTCACCAAGGTGCGTGAACATAACATATGCTGCAATCAATAAATAAAGGCAAGCCATGACAGGAACAATAATGGCGGTGAACTGAGCGATAGATCTTAAGTTTTTGAAAAAAAGTATTCCTATCAAAGCAACCAAAACAAAACCAGTCCAAGATGGACTCCACTCCATTTGAGCATGTAACGATTGTGCAATCGTATTAGATTGCACCGCAATAAAAGTCATACCAAAAGAAGCGATAAGCATAAGAGAAAACAAACGACCTAGATTTTTTCTTTTAAGTCCATCTCGCATGTAATAAGCAGGACCACCTCTAAATTGACCATTTACTTTTGTTTTATACACTTGAGATAACGTAGACTCAACAAGAGCTGTCGGCATATTTAATACAGCAATAACCCACATCCAGAAAATAGCACCAGGGCCACCTGCGGTTAATGCGACAACCACACCTGCAATATTGCCTGTCCCAACTCGGGCTGCAGAAGCAACACAAAAAGACTGCCATGAAGAGATACCAGAGCTTGTAGACTTATTATCTTGAAAAAGTAGTTTAAAACCGTGGAAAAAATGACTGAACTGAATAAATCTGGATTTTAGTGTAAAAAAGATGCCTCCGGCAATTAACACTGGAATAAGAAAAAAATCTTGAATAATATGATGGGTAAATTGAACAAAGGTAACCACTCATAACTCCAACTAACCAATTTTAAAAAATAATACTAACACAAAAAAACATCTAAAATCAATATCATGGCTTATATGTGAGCTTTTTAAGCTGATTAAAATCTACTTTTAAGGCTTTTATTTTAAAATTAAGAATAAAGAACTAAAATAAACAAAATTATAAATTTCTGTTATATATACATAAGAAACCAAAAATGATGAGAAAACATACAAGACATCAAAAGTCTTGAGACGCTCTATATACCTACATACTATTCTGAATAGTAGAAAGTTTACTAAAAAACTCCATATCCATCGTCACGCCCTCCTTCATAAAAGAAGGAATATGAATGGTTAAATGAGCAAGCTCTTTCTTTGTTAATTGGATACTTGATAATTTATCTTTAGGAGTTTTAGAAATAAGCTCTAGAGTTTGTAAAGCCCGATCATACGCAGAAGGCTCTTGTACAAGCTTAGTGTATACTTGTTTTTCTTGATATGCCGTTGATAGCTTCCAATGATATAAAAACTTCAGAGCTATGACTTTTCGACCTTGCTTTCGATAACAAAAACCATAGTGCCCAGAGCTCTGATCGACAAGAAACTCAATATCAGGTTCTTTTTCTGCAATTTCTTTGATTGCAGGCTTAATAATTCTATTCATCAAGTACGCAAACTCACCATAGGTTTTTTTTACTAGTTTACCACTTTGATCCAGCAGGCCGAAGTTCGCATATAAATCATCAATTGTTAAATAATGCAGCTCTGATTTCGATTGATCTTTAAACCGACATAGCATGGAATAAAGACGCTTCGAGTAGTCTCGTTTTAAGTTTCTAAAAGTGACATGGGGAATTTGGCTATGACCTTGACTTACACATAAATACTCATTAATTAACATATCGTTAGGAACTAGTGTTAAAGAGCCTTGAACATACTCCACATGTTTAAACAAAGGTAAAAACTTAAATCTTTTTTCATCGTCATCAATCACACCTATCACTTGATGAGCGAGTTTAGATGCAGGTTTTTTGAGCACATTAAATAAATTTGCTTTATCTACGCCAAACCATTCCGATAAAACACGATTACTGAAGGTATAACAAGGAGAATCTAACGTTTTGCGTGTCAAAAAATCATCCCAGTCTTGTTTTTTTAACCTTGACAAAAACAAAGCAAAAATATCATGCTCCACAGGTGTCAATGATAACTGTGAAAACACGAGCTTATGTGCTTTTTTAAAGAAAGTTCCAGCAAGCTGAGTGCTCTCTTTTGTTTCGATAATTGTATTCAACGTGATACCTGATGCGAAAATATAACAAACACATAAAGGATACAGAGTAACTTATCATAATTCAAATAAAAAAACAGAGTAAAACATCATGGAATAAAAATAAAAAGCCTAATATATCTGCAAAACATTGATATATAAGTTATAAAAAAAGAAAATTTGTTCACAAAATACAAAAAACATTAAGATAAGCAAAACCTTATGCTTTACTCTGCATTTTACAAACTAAGAAATCTATTAAGCCTTAATTCAAAGCGAAACCTTATGCTTTACTCTGTGTTTCACAGAGTAAGAGGTCAATTAAGCCTTAATTCAAAGCAAAACCTTATGTTTTACTCTGCATTTTACAAGCGAAGAAATCTATTAAACCTTAATTCAAAGCAAAACCTTATGCTTTACTCTGTATTTCACAGAGTAAGAAGTCAATTAAGCCTTAATTCAAAGCAAAACCTTATGCTTTACTCTGTATTTTACAAAGAGAGAAGTTAATTGAGCCTTAATTCAAAGCAAAACCTTATGCTTTACTCTGTATTTTACAGAGTGAGAAGTCAATTAAACCCTAATTCAAAGCAAAACCTTATGCTTTACTCTGTATTTTACAGAGTGAGAAGTCAATTAAACCCTAATTCAAAACAAAACCTTATGCTTTACTCTGTATTTTACAGAGTGAGAAATTTACTAAGCCTTAATTCAAAGCAAAACCTTATGCTTTACTCTGTATTTTACAGAGTGAGAAGTCAATTGAGCCTGAGTTCAAAAAAAACCTTACGCTTTACTCTGTATTTTACAGAGTAAAATATCAGCTAAAAAGAAAAACCTGTTGGAACCTAAACTTTTACGCTATAAAAGCATATCTAACAAGCATTTCCAGCCAAATTAAAAACAAGCAAAAAAAGAGAATGAACCGTAACAGTTAAAATTGAGGTATAAAATAACACTTTCACAGAGTAGAACATAAGGTTTAACAGAGTAAAGCATAAGGGTTCACAGAGTAAAGCATAAGGTTTCACAGAGTAAAGCGTAAGGTTTCACAGAGTAAAGCGTAAGGTTAAGTACTGTAAAGCATTGATTTGAAATAGAAAAAAGAACTCTATATATTATATATATTATATATATAGATCTATATAGTTATTATATAGCCTGTGGATATGTGGATAAAATAAAAAAAATGCTGTTTTCAAGTAAAATAGTAACATTTTAAAAAAAGAAAAATTTAAAAAAATCAAGTTTAAAAATAAAAAAAGCAAAGCTTTATAAAAAAAAATTACTTATTAAATTACATAGATAACAAGTAAAAATATCACTGTTGAAAACAAGACTTACCATTCTCTTTTATTTTAACTAGTGAAACTCAACAAACAGATGTAGTTAAAGATATAAAGTCATGAAGTGACGCACTAAGCATGTCTTGATGATTGAGTTTGCCTACACCTGCAGGAGTGCCTGTAAGCACTATATCGCCAGGGAGAAGCGTAAAATGTGAACTTGTATATTGTATCAAAGAAACAATATCAAAAATCATATTTCGCGTATTATCTTGCTGCACAATCTTATTGTTAATAGAGAGTTGTAAACTTAAATTTGTTAGGTCTATATTTTTTTGAGTACAAAAAAATGAAGTAGGACAACTACCATCAAAGGCTTTGGCTTTTTCCCAAGGATAACCTTCACTTTTTAATTGATTTTGTACATCACGTAGAGTTAAATCAAGCGATAAACCGACACCAGCAATAGCAGGTAAAATATGTTCTTTTTGAGCTTGTTTTAATTCTTGACCTATAAGTATAACCACTTCTAATTCATAATGTACAGCATGAGAAAGATGTTGAATAGAAATAGGATCTGAAAAATGAGTAAGCGCTGTATTGGGCTTCATAAAAAGTAAAGGTTCTTCTGGCACTTTATTATTCAATTCTTTAGCATGATCAGCATAGTTACGTCCAACACAAACAACTTTACCTATAGGTAAAGAAATTTTTTTTTGATTGAGATCTATGTGTTTATAGTGCATAAAACTTCCTTTTTTATATTTATGTGGAAAGAAATATAAAATAATATATATTTATTTGAAAATCAAGATATGAAGGAAATACAAGGATCAATGATAAAACAATTTTTTTGGCACTAGCCATAAACAACATAAAATTAAAACAACTCATGCTTAAAGATTAAAATGATATCAAGGGAAATGGATACAATAATCACAAGTAAAAGACATATTATCAAGCAAATATAACTTTTTCTTAAAATATTTATGCATCCACTCCCTTGTTTGATGAGGTCCATATAAGATAACATTATTTTTAAGTGTCAAAAAACTTACTTAAAAATAAAGGTATTAAGACATCAATCTAATTTAAAGGAAATCTATGAACAAGTCTTATTTGCTATACGGTCTATTTGGATTATCGGCCATATTATACGTTATATATATGATAGATGAATCTTTAGATCGGCCGCTAGAGACACATTTAACAGAGTCCTCAGATAAACCTTTGAACAGCAGTCCATTTCTAAATGAGCCTACACATCTTATCGAGCAATCTGACCTAGAAGGCTATGCTGACTTAAATCAAGATAAAAAATCAGAGCGCATGGTTTTGAAGCAAGATAAAGAGTTCTGTGGTAGTGGTGGTTGCACTGCTTTTTTATATAATGAAAATAATCAGCAAATAGCGCGGATAACTTTAGTACGCCCACCGGTTTTAGTCGCTCAGAGTCGTAGTCATGGTTGGCAGGATTTAATTGTGTGGAGTCAGGGAGCTTATCGTTTGCTTAAGCATGATGGTCAATCTTATCCTCTTAATCCATCTCTCGCGCCAAAAATTGATCGTGACACCTCAATTCAAAAGGTTTTTAAGCGTATTGAAGCGACAGAAATCTATATACAAGATGGGCATAGCTTACGTTATGTAGAGCCTAAAAATTTATTGGCTCCAGCTGAACATTATGAGTTTATATTTGATCATTACGGAGATCCTTTTTTTCTATATCAAATGACAACATCAGGCACAGAAGGTCAAATTCAGTTCGAGCTTATACCTAAACCAGGTGCGCAAGAGCTCTAGCAAGAGTTCATGGAGAAGTAAGGTTACGTAAAAGTTGACTAAGTAATACAGGATGCTTTATTGAGGCTTTGGCGTAGTGAGCAGAGCTTGCATGCAGCAAGCTCATTCAATTCTGAACATAATTTCATTACGACGCAAAAAAGGTAAAGTCCAAGGTGGGTTATAAAAAGCATAAATAGGTTTAGATGTGGTGACCAGCTGCTCTTTGATAATATAGCTACGTAATGTCGCTTCATGTTCAGCAAGATTCCCTACACTTGAAAGCCCTGAAAAGCGAATCACTACATATTTTTGCGATGGTTTTTGTATGATACGTATCCGCTGATCTTTAGGTTTAGGTAACGTCTCAAGTGTATGGTTTTGAGGCATAACAAAGTGAACAATCCAATTTTTACCTTGGCTTTGTTGCACAACAGGTGCTGTCATAGGGACCTTCTCTGACTCCTGTTGTACTACAGGTGCTGTCATGGGGATCTTCTCTGACTCCTGTTGTACTACAGGTGCTGTCATGGGGATCTTCTCTGACTCCTGTTGCACAACAGGTGCTGTCATGGGGATGCGCTCTGATTCCTGTTGTACTACAGGTGCTGTCATGGGAATCTCTTCGTAAGTTTGACTTCCTGTAGAGGATGCTGCCTTTTGATTGTTACCAAAAATAAAATCAGCGAGTATACGAAAGCCAGCGTTTGCTGCTTCATTACGCTCGCCTGTAATGCGTACCTGAGCAATGATCATAGGATCATATTGTCGAACTTCGATATATTTTGTTTGAGATAAAACTCGATATTTAGGCTCTTCCACATTGACACCTACGAGGCTGCAAGACATTAAAGACAAAGACGTGACTGTATAAAGTAGTGTATACCTAAGTCTCTTCCGTGAGTGATATAAATTATGCAATGTTTCATCCTTGTTTATTTATGTTTTTCGGCGGTCTTTATGTAGAGTATAACCTGTCCAGCTGAGCGTGAGCCAAGCAAGCATGAGCAAAGAGCCACCAAAAGGAGCTAGCTTGCTCCACTGCATCTGAGGAAGCCATGTCGCAAGATAAATGCTGCCGCTAAAAAGCAATGTACCAAGGATAAAAAAAACGTTAGCAATTTGTAGCGATACATACTTTGCAACACGCCAATGACTTTCTTTGGCTAACGCCAGCACACAAATAATCACAGCATGTAACTGTTGGTAACGCAAAGCTGTCGAGACAGCGTGTAATTGTTCTGCCGACAAGCTTGCTTGTAAGCCATGTTCAATATAAGCACCAAAAGCGATGGCGGTCAAGCCAAGTATGCTGCCCAAAATAAGCATCATGATTGATCTTCCTGTTGTTCTTCTTTTAACGCAACTTGACAATGTTGCAAGCGTTTAAATCTTCGCTTAGCAAAGTGTTGATACAGCCAAGATGCCAGAGTATAAATGAGGGGCAAAGAGCCCACTTTAGCTAAAATACGCCAGTATTTAAGTTGTGACCAAATTAAAATAAAGGCGTCCACACCAAGATGTAATTTACCATTTTGATCTTGTACATGTAAAATTTCGAGTGCCTGTACAGTCGTAACACCTAATTGCTTTAATGTATCTTTAGAATCTAAGACATTGTGCCATATAAAAATACCATCGGGAGCAATGCGTCGATAGTAAGCGATTTCTCGCGCACAGATATGGCATTGTCCATCGTAGAATACGTTGATCATAGTTGACCTCTTATATGATATAAACTTCTTGTTTAAGTGGCTTGATGTATCATCTTGATAAAGTGCTCACTTTGTTGTTGTATCTGTTTTTTAGCTTCAGGTTTCATGCGATCGTAAGTGCCGTACATCATACTCATACGTGGATTATTCTTTAGCTTTTTCCTGTTCGAGGCTAAAAAGTTCCAATATAAATAATTAAAAGGACAAGCACGTTCACCTTGTTTTTGCTGCACTTTATAATGACAGCTCTCGCAATAATTGGACATCTTATGAATATAGCTACCACTTGAAGCATAAGGTTTACTGGCCAGTAAACCGCCATCAGCAAACAGTGCCATACCTGTTACATTGGGTAGCTCAACCCATTCATACGCATCGGCATAAACCACCCAAAACCAGTTATTGACTTCTTTTGGGTCGACACCAATGAGTAGTGCAAAATTACCGAGCACCATCAAACGCTGAATGTGGTGCGCATAAGCATGCTCTTGTGTTGCTTGCACGCATTGGTGCAAACAGTTCATGCTCGTTTCTGCATCCC
>DDNL01000009.1:4369-19170 GCA_002341165.1 Shewanellaceae bacterium UBA2521 | reverse complement strand
CCAGATTCAAGCACATCAGATAACTTTGGTGCTTTATGCTCTGCTTGAGCATAAGTTAAACTTGAACAAAATAAAGCGCCAATCATCAAACCTAACTTTGTTTTTTTATCATTATTATATTCTTTTTTTAATTTTTTATATTTTAGATTCAAACAAATATATAAAAAAAATATAAAAAAAATATAAAAAAATATATTTTAAAGATTATTAATATTTTATTTTACATTAATTTTAGATACACATGTATACCCACCTAATATCCTAATGAAAAGGTTCCACGGCTCAAACCTAAATCAATTTCACTGAGGTGGATGTCTTGTTTTTTTCCTTTTGTTTTTTTGCATGAAACAATTTTTATCTCGGGCGTTCGCGGTGCAGGCAAAACAGTTTTTATGCGCCATGCAAAACCTATTTAGAACAGATATAAAAACAAAGGTTAAGGGCTTTCTACAATATGGGTTTTTAAATTAAATTTCTTAGGTTTAATAGCAAACGAAGGCAAAACAAATTTACCATGACATTTTATATCGTAACTCGTAGGTTTAAATGATTGCGCAATATTGACATGATATTTATTCATATTTTTTCTTAAAATGACACGGTCATTTAAGAAGAATGTTACTTTTTTTCTACGAGCGTTTTTGACGGTGAGCTGACATTTGCTATTGAACCATTTAGGGAAGCTATAATAAGTATGACCATAGCTACCGTATAAAGCAGGATAGGCAAAGGATTTAATGGTATTAGTTGGATCATAATATCCCACTAAAGTGACTACAGGTACACCGAAGTCTTTTCTACGTGAAGAAGATACGTTATTAGCAGCCTCTCTATATTCCTGTTTATTAGCATCCCATACAGAAAAGCCCGTGGATGAATTCTTATCAAAGCGAGGTGTTCGCTCCAAAAATTTTTGCATTTTATTCATGGTATAGGGAGTAAATAAAGTGTAATGATTCGAATAGAGTGGACTTCCATCTCCCATAGAGTCTTTGCCAAAACTATGTCCATGAAAAGGCTGTACAGTCTTCCCTTTATCTTTATCTTTCGCGCCTCCATCATATTTGGTAGGTTTATTCGTAGGATAATGCTCGAAATTAGGTGTAAATTCATTACGAACACTATCCCACCCCCAAGTTGAGTTGATCATATGTGCTGGGCGATGCACACTTCTTTCAAAGCCACCTGGGTAATGTCCTAAACTTAGTGCATGCCCCATTTCATGACTGAATTCATTACCTTCAGAATCGGACAAGGTAAGCATACCATTGCCTCCAGATAAGCCATGAATCACTTTTTTTGATGCTTTTGAGTCTTTATCTGTATAGATACCTTGAGAGTTATGAATTGTAATCTGATTAGCCATATATTTGTGCGGACTTTCACTCGTTGGATGAGATGAAGTCAGACCATAATTAGCTAAATTAATACCATGTGATATAAGAATTTTTCCAATTTTTCGCATATCACCTGTATAGACACCGCCGTCGGTTGCACTTTTACTGTTGTAGACTGTTCCATCGGGTAAGCCTACAGTCTTAAAGTGTTGAGGTTCATATCGTGACACAATGAGTTTTGTTATGGGAATAGTTTGATAATACTCAATATGATTTTTATCTTTTTTTTGAAAGTCAAACTCATCTCGATAAGGAGTCAGAAACCCTAAGTCAATGGTGTGTAAAAGTAACTCGATTTCAGGACCTACTTTGATGTCATGAGCACTGAGCAGACCATTTTCTCCATTTTGCGTAAATCGAATACTTATACCAGGTTTTACATGTTGCTTAGGTAAGGGGGCACTCCAAAAATAACCGTATTTTATACGATTCATATGACTTTTCATGTACCAAGTTTGATTCTGGAACTTAAAATCGAAGACAAAATTCGTTTTAAGGGATCTTTTTAAGCCTGAAAAGTAAATGGTTGAATCATAGCCAGCTCTAGATGAAAAACGTATATGCTTTTCAGAACCTTTAGCGAGAAGAGGTAGATGAAAGTCATCGATATGTATTCCATCTTGGGTTTGAACATGAATAAAGTCAAATGTATTAAAGAAATAGCTTAATCTTTGTCCCGAAAGATCTTCTTTAAGATCATTTAATTGGGCTTGAGTATTGAGATTTAGAGTTTGATTAGGTTCAAAATTTTTGAAAGAAATAGGTTCTATAGATTCCCCCTCAATAGCAGGTAATTTCGAGGGATGGTTCATATTACTTTGATAAATAAGTGTATTATTTTTATCATAGATACTCATTTTTAAGTTTTTATCTTCTGCTAAATCTGGAGACTTAAATAGAACTAAAGCTTTACGCTGAGAAACAAGGTGCGGTTGGATATCATCTTTTATTTTATTTTTAGATGGCATGATTGTGCTTTGAGCAAAGTGCACGGTACCACTTAAAGCTCCTGTGGTATCACTTTCAAGATTGTTTTGGTTGAAAAAAATAAATTTTTGAGGGTTCGAGTTGCTTCCTCCTTGGTCAGGTTGCCCTCCTTGGTCAGGTTGCCCTCCTTGGTCAGGTTGCCCTCCTTGGTCAGGTTGTCCTCCTTGGTCAGGTTGTCCTCCTTGGTCAGGTTGTCCTCCTTGGTCAGGTTGTCCACCTTGGTCAGGTTGTCCTCCTTGATCAGGTTGTCCACCTTGGTCAGGTTGTCCTCCTTGATCAGGTTGTCCTCCTTGATCAGGTTGTCCTCCTTGAGCAGGTTGTCCTTGCATTTCTTCAATAATATTAAATTCAGAACTGTCTGCACAGCCTAATATAAAAAGAAAAATAAAATATATATAATTCTTAGTATTTAACATAAAAAAATTTTATTCTTGGATAGCATGAAAGCTATATCGGCAACTATTTGAAAATATCTATCAAATTTAAGGTGTGACTTTTTTCTTATTTATATCAGTTGTATAATCAGAAGCCTTTTCATTTTGATGCATAAGCTTGATATGTCAAAGTTAAGTCAAACCGATCAAATTTTCCAAATTTTAAAGCAACATCCCTATCAACCCTTTAAAGTGAAAGAGATTGCTCAAGGTATTATTGATGCACACCCTTCTATCTACCAAGCTAAGCGATTAAATCCGCGTTTTGAATCCGATAAAGATCGAGCTTATGCACCTGCTCTATCAGCTCTAAAAAAGAGGGGGTCTGTCGTCAAATCATTCAGCACAGGCACGTCAAATATTTGAATAATAGGATTGAGTCGGATCATGGTAAGCTAAAGAGAATGATTAAGCCTACCCGAGGTTTTCAATCCATGAAGACAGCCTTTGCAACCTTAAAAGGATTTGAAGTGATGCGAATGTTTCGAAAGAAACAGATGAATGTATGGCTTCGAAATCAAGGCATCTTAGGAGAAGTGCGTCTCATAGAAAGGCAATTCTCTTTTTAGTAAAGATGGCAATGATTTAAGCAAAACGAAGTAAATTTTTGCAACGGAGCCGTTTTACTGGTACTAAAAAGGTGTACGTATTGACAGAGAATGTACGAAAACGAATGTTTTCGTACTGTTGGATATCAAAAACCGCTAATTTATATCGCTCGTTTTATGTAAATAACAACGCGTCGATTTTGTTGTCTCTGCTCCGCGATTGGTAATTCCTTATTTGCTCTAGGCTGAGAATCAGCATAAGAAACTGCTCGTAGCTTAGATTTGTCAACACCTAAGTCAATAAGATGTAACGTCACTTCAATAGCGCGAGCTGAGGATAATTCCCAGTTGTTATGAAATTCAGCGTTACGGATTGGCACATCGTCACTGTGACCTTCAATCACAATGTTACGATGATCCAAATCAACACTATTAATAGCCTTGGTAAACTCAACGAGAATCTTTTTTCCTTCGGGCTTTAAAGATGCTGATCCAGATTCATACAAGTTTTCACTATCAAGTTCGATTTTGATACCATCAATGACTTTTTTAACTTTAATTGATGCTAACTCTTGCTCTTTAATGATCGTTTCTACTTGCTCACTTAAATCTTGCATCGGTGTTTGTGATTCTGAATCCGACACTATTGATAACCCTTGCTTAACATCTTCCAACTTACCTTCATCTACTTGAGACGTTGCAATTAAAAGTACAAAGAAAGCGACCAATAAAGTGACAACATCACTGTACGTCAGTAACCAACTATTACTCTCTTCTAGTGCAACTTTCTTTCTGCTCTTAGCCATGATTAATCTTCCAAGCGCTTATTAAAGGGTAAATAACCATTCATATGATCTTGAACGTGAAGAGAAGGACGTTTAGTCGTCATCATCATAAAAGCTCTGATTTGCATTTCTCGACGATGTGCTTCCATCTCAACACGACGTTGTACACGCATAGAAGCTGGTTTAAAAAATAATTGCGCTGAAATAACACCGTAAAAGGTTGTAAGAAGAGCAACCGCTAAGCCTTTTCCTAGTACCGCCATATCGCCACTTAAATTATCTAGCATCACGATTAAACCGATTAACGTACCAACCATACCAAAACCCGGTGCGAAGTTAGCTAAAGTATTTAACACTTCAGCATGACGCATGTCTTGCATGGATTGGCTTTCATTGCTTTCTTCCAATAGTGCTTGTAACTCTTCACCTTTGTAGCCTGTACCGATTAAATCGATACCTAGCTTGATAAAAGAATCTTTCTTTTCTTTTTCTGTTAATGAGTTTTCTAACTCAGTGATACCGCCTGAATGAAACGTGTTGTTCCACTCGGTCATACGTCGAATTGACATGTGCTTGGTTTTCATGTCGTTATCTTCAATCATAAGGTTTTGTAAAATACCTTTTAAGGCGCTGAATACCAACGGAAATGAGTAACCAACCAGAGAAGCTGCAAAAGAGCCACCCACAACGATAATCAAACTTGAGATGCTGACAAACAACAAATAGTTGTCTGTCGACATCATGATTGAACCACATATGAGTCCAATCGCTAATAAGAATCCAAATATGTTACTAAAGGAGATCATGCTTACACCTCTAAATCATTCATACTGAACTGCTTGTTTTTCAACGCTTCACGTATAACTAAGGTGACTTGCTGCTTAGCAGATTCAACATTGCCTTTATCTAAATCCGTTACTTGCTGAATTTCTTGCTTCAACATCGCAACAAAACGCTCAGGGAATGACGATAATACTTTACCCACTTGCTCTTCCGTAAATTCTGAAAGGGCTAAGGCTAACGTTTTTGGTTCCATCGTACGTAAGTGATTGCTCAATACATTCGCAGGTGTTCTCAAGATGTCTTCAAACATGTAATACACTTGTCGAAGATCTAGATAGATATCTGGCGAGCTCGATTTCAACTGAGAAACCAAAGCTTCTGCTTGCGATAAATTCATACTATCTAACATCTTAATAAGTAATTGTGTGCCATCAACAGCAATCGTATTAAAATCTGGCACTGAACGTGCTTTTACAGCTAATGATGCAGCAACTTCATTAAAGGTTGTCATCGGCATCGATTTAAACTGAGCAATCTCAATGGCTAATTGTGTTTGCGTCTGGGCATTAAAAGTTGTTAGCAATTTAGACGCTTTGTCTGTGCTTAACTGACATAATACAACCGCTTTCACACGATCTGATTCGTCATCGAGTACCCAACGGATTTGATTATCCGTCATGCGCTCTAAGAATCCAAAAGGCTTCACTTTATTTTCAAATTGATCCGATGATTGCGCATCTGAAAGCAAATGATTTAAATCGGTTAAGTGACGTACTAAACCATCGTAATCTGTTGGATTTTCTTCTAAATACTTCAAATAACTTGGAATATTGGGTACCAAAGTTGGATACATCGATGTAAATAAAGCACGTCCAAGCTCTTGGTATGTTGACGACAACATAGGCAAGTTCTGCTCATTTAAACTCAAGCTGCTCATCACTTCTTTTGTTTTTTCAGGCTCACTTAAGCTTTGTTTAACCAGCTTTTCACGAATCGCTTTTAACTCACCTTTTTTCATATCAAGCAATGCTTCTGGCGAAGTTGGTTTATCTAATGTTACCGGTGCAACATCAGCATCTTTCTTTTTCGATGAACGACGTACGATGAACCAAATAAGTAACAATAGTAATAAAGCAGCTAAGGCAGCTATTAAAGGCCAGTACTCATCCCATAAGGATTGAATCTCATCAACAGCTGATGCTGTATCAAGTTCTGCACGCGTTATGCTAAATTGGTCACCACGCATAGGGTCGTACTCTAATTTCTGAAGTAACAAACCACGTAATAACTGTTCTTGTTCAGCGGTCACACTCTGGTCCAAAATTAATTTCGTATTAAACGAACGAATCATTGGCTCTTTTACTGCTTTTTTAGCTGGTTTCGGCTCATCGATAGCCGGCATACCCGATAATCCAGGTAAATCAGGTGCATCCGATATATCCATATCGATCGAATCAGTCTTGTTTGATGCAGTTTTTGCATCATAAACAAATTCAGAGCGCACCGATAAAATGTGCTTATTGGTTCCAATAACTCGCTCAACATCGCTGTTTAAACGACTTTCTAGCTCTGCCGAAAACGACATTTGTTTTAGTTTTAACGATGTATTGTCTTGTGCCATAGCGCTACAAGATACGAGCAATACCCATAAAATTATATGTTTAACCTGTCTCATTATGACTTCTCCTTCTCTAACCAAGACAACATCCGTTTAATTTCAGGCTGTTTTGAGTCGTGTCGTAGTGATTCATTCCACGCATCTTTCGCACTATCAATTCGATTTAATTTGTATAGAGCGCTCCCTTGCAACGATAAAATTTTTGCTGGGTTTTCTGTTAAAGTCTCAGCTTCTTTAAGCAAAGTTAAGGCTTCTTGGTAACGACCCGTTCGCGCTAACTTTTGAGCTTTACTATGCAATTTATTCGCTTTTTTCTCATCGAACATACTGTCTTCTGTTTCATCTGTTTCATCTGTTTCAATCGTAACGATGACGTTTGGATCGTTTAAATCAAAATCAACATCCGAGTTATACATGTTGCCTTGACCTTTCACATTCACATTCATCATCTTTGATTTTTTCTGCTGTTTTTCAGACGTTGAACTCGCTTCTTCAGCCGACGCCGCTGTAGCGGTTAAAGCGACCATCGTCATAATTAAAAGTGTGTTTAATTTCATCATCTTCACCTTAAAACCTTATACCAATGGTAAAATCTGTACCGATTGAGTCAGCAAATTTTGCTTTATCTTGC
The DNA here is from genome assembly GCA_002341165.1 of Shewanellaceae bacterium UBA2521. Classification (GTDB taxonomy): domain Bacteria; phylum Pseudomonadota; class Gammaproteobacteria; order Enterobacterales; family Shewanellaceae; genus UBA2521. The sequence goes on along the minus strand of DDNL01000009.1, from coordinate 11,987 downwards.
GACCAATTGTTCTCTTTGAACTCGTACTCAACAGGGTCAATATAAATGAGGCCAACATCAACAAACGCATTTTCCATGAAGGCAAATTCAAACCCTGTTCGTGCACTTATTTTTTGTCTTTCATTTACACTGGAAATACCAACACCAACATAGGCACTTGGATTTAGAAAAGTGTCCTGAGAAAAGTTGTATAAAACACGTCCTTCAAGACCAACGCCTTGTACAGAAAAGTCAGCTTTGCCCAGACCTTTCAAGTCCTTAGCAGTTTGGTCTGCTTCTGGAACGCTCATAAAAAAGTTACCGATAATAGCGTAATGAAGATTTTCACCTGGCTTGTGACGCGTGTAGTAACGAATACTGATATCGCGAACCGTGCTAAAACGATCTTTCCACTGACCACTACCATCAATATTTGGATTGAAAGGAATATTTGCTTCACCTTTTAAACCTAAGTGACCAATAGCAACTCCCCATTGTGAAGGATATTTAATCTCTTTGATTTCTTTAGCTGCTGTATCTGCTTGAAAACTACGAATCCACACAACCTTATTTGTGTGTGCATTAATAATCTTCATATTTAAATCATAGCCATCGAAGTTTTTAGATAAACGCCAGACTAAAAAAGCATCGACGTTAATATTTTTACCTAAAGAACGCAGTTCTTGGTTGTTTTCTATACCGGTTTTGTATTTTATTTTTTTCTTACTTAAATGGACGCGTTGTTTGGTACATTCAATACATGTTCGAACAGTAAAACCCGTATTTTGGATTTTATTTTCAATGGCATATTGAAACGTATCAACTTGACCTTGAGTGACATCCTGTGTAGTGCGCCCATTGAAATAAACTGCAACGGTTTTAATATCATTATCATGCATGTCATCTTTAGCTGATAACCATAATTCATCTTGAGATAAATATTGGTGCATAGGTAATAGAGTTCGCTTCGTTTGCTGCTCTTTAGTTTCAGCAAATACCGAAGTTACTACCATTAATCCCAAAACACTATAAATACGGAGAAAACTCACCATAACGACCTCTTTTTCGTTTAAAAACAACAACTTAAGCGGTATTTTATGTTAAGTGTATCTATAAGTCATATAATAATAACTAATCCTCGATTTACATCACACAATATCTTACTAAACCTGTAAATAAGGGTATTTACAGGTTTTTGGGCTATATTATGGTCTAATTGAACCGGACATTTAAATAGTGGATAATAAAAACTCAACCCGAGGTAATCATGACAGAAAAACGCAAATATAAGACTATTATGGTCTAATTGAACCGGACATTTAAATGGTGGACAATAAACACTCAATCCGAGGTGATCATGACAGAAAAACGCAAATATAGGACCTATACTCAGGAATTTAAAGACAAAGCAGTCAGACTGGTTTTAGAGCATAATTATAGCCTAAAAGAGGCTTCTGAAACTGTGGGCGTGACCGCAAAAATCCTTTCTAATTGGAAGGTCAAGTACGAGAAAAACCAGGCTGAAGGAGCTTTAAGACCCGAAGAACGCGCTGAATTAATGCGCTTACGCCGTGAAAATAAGCGTTTGCAGCAAGAGCATGAAATCTTAAAAAAAGCCAGCGCATTTTTTGCCAAAGAAATGAAGTAAAGTACCGCTTCATTGAGACTTATCAGGCGGTTTACCCGGTTTTGCTGATGTGTCAGGTCTTGAAAGTAAGTCGCAGCGCCTTTTACGATTGGTTCAAGAAGCCAGAATCGCAGCCTTATGTTGCCCAAAAAGTACTGGAATCGCGTTGTAAGGCGCTTTTTAAAGCCAGCCGTCAAAGCTTAGGCTCAAGGCAAATGATGCAGCATTTGCGCCGTGAGGGCTTTAAAATTGGCCGTTATAAGACCAGAAGTCTCATGAACAAGCTGGGTTTGGTGGTCAAACAGCGCCGAAAAAGCCCTTATCGCTCATTAAACCCAAAACAGAAGCTCAAAAAGAGTTGAATCAACGCTTTAACCCTGAGTCTGTCAATCAAGCTTGGGCTGGCGATGTCACTTACTTGCGAACCGCAGAAGGTTGGTGCTATTTGGCGGTGGTGACGGATTTGCATTCTCGCCGAGTCATTGGCTGGCGTATTTAATCTACCCAAAACACCAACTTGGTGCTCGAAGCTTTAAGAATGGCCATCAACCTGCGTAAGCCGACGGAGCCTTTGCTGTTTCATAGCGACCAAGGTGCTCAATATTTAGCAAAAGCGTTTCAAAACTATCTGGCTGAACAGAGCATAACACCTTTTTTATGATTTTTATTGATACGTCGATATAACTGAAGCTTGTTTAACAAGCTTCAGTTTTTATATAGCATGCACAGGTCATAAAATAATGTAATCATTATCATCAAAGTAATAAACCAAAGACACCCATTAAATGATTAATTCAATAAGTTTTTACATAAAATACGTCAAACTTAGATCGATTTTTTTAGATGGATGTCTTGGTTTTATTGTATGTAAATGATTTACTATCTATTATTAATCCAACCTTCTTTGCTGCTATCATAAGCGACAATTACAGATGGTTCATCTTCTGTAATCATATTGACGACAGTAGCAATAAAAGTTGAGACAAATAGAGTCTCTAAAAAACCACCGGAAACTTGAGATAAATTTTCTTTTTGAATGACTTTCATTTTAACATCCTCTTTATTTTTTTAAATTTATTTTTAACCATATTTTGATGGCGCATTTAACTTAACATAAAAAAATAAAAAAACAAAAACAAAACAAAATAAAAACAAAAAAAACAAAAAATATATATTTTTGGGGTGTAACTAAACTCTATGGATGTCTTGTATTTTCTCCAAAGATATCCATTTAATGATTTAGTCAAAAGGTTTCGTTGAATGAACTTAAATAGAGTGATGTTAGTTGGGTATCTCTTTATTAGGTGCTTTATTAATAATACGAAATAAATTGGTTGAAGAAATATTATGCATACCGCTTACTTTTATCATATAAATTTTAGTGCATTATCGTACAACATTTTTTAGATATGCAACGATTAAGTCAATAAAGCAGCACCTATCATCATAGGTGTAGCACAAAAAAAATAGCGAAGGTAACCTGACCTTCGCTATTTTTTAGCGTCTTGCTCGTAAATGATGTTTAAGATTTATATCACAAAAATCAGGTATCAATTTACAAAACAATTTGATTTAAAATTGGTAAGCAATAGAAAGACCGTAGTTACGCCCTGCTTGCTTCATTCTATCTGTCAAAGGCTTACTTGCATCTTTGACTTCTGTCCATTTGTAAACCTCTTGATCTAAAATATTGAAGACTCCAGCCGTCAATTTTATGCGCTCGATAGGCTTATAATAAAGGGTAAAGTCCATCATCTTTACGCTTGGAATCTCAATGCTATTCTTACTAACACTGCTTGACTTCGCTGTATAAGTTGTTTTAAGGCCTGTACCCCACATCTTGCCTACGCCATCATAGCTCAGATTTAAATTCATTGACCAAGGCGAAACGCTGCTGAGACGATTTCCGTGCTGATCTTTACCTTTGTAGTATTGAGCAGAGAAACCTGTTGAAAATCCTTCTGCTGTAGCTAAGTCACTTTGCCAATAAACAACATGAGAAAACTCAATACCTTTAATGGTTGCTTTAGCAATATTGGTATTACGTTGTATAGATATACCATCTTCTTTTGTTGAATTTGTATCAATAAAATCATCGTAATCACTGTAGAATAACCTTAACGACGTGCGAGACTGCAAAGAGTTATAGGTATAATCTATACCGTAATTGATCGCGGTCTCTTCTTTTAAATCAGCACTAGGTACCACTGCATATTGATATGCCGGGTTTTCCCATTGGAAAAATAAATCGTGATAAGATGGAGTTCTAAAACCTTCCTTGACAGATAAAACAAGCTTGTGTTGTTGTGTCGGCAACCACTCTAAAGCCAGCCCTTTACTCACATGCGAAAATGTATAATCAGGCGTTTTCTTGTTGATTGCTGCTGATAAAGATGCTCTCTGGGGCTTGATACCAACATAGTCATACCTTATCGATGGCTTCACGATAAGCTGTTCTTCGAACAATTTAATATCCGTTGAAACGTATCCCGCATAAAGGTTTGTGCTAACTTCTGGTGTATAAAAAATATTCCTTTGAGACCTTTTGCCGTCAACAGTCGTATACTCGGTATTATCATTCGCATTCTTGATGGTATCAAAACTTACACCATAATGCGTATCAAAAACGTCGTTCTTCTTGTCCGCATCGATTTTTATAGAAAGGTGGGTTGATTTATAGCGATAATCCTTAAGCTTAGACTTATCTTTTACATCTGTTTTTGCTTGATTCGCACCATGTGCATGACCACCTGCACCATGTGCATGACCGGCTGTACCATGTGCATGATCGCCTGTACCATGTGCATGAACATGCCCATGTGCATGACCGGCTGTACCATGTGCATGATCACCTGCACCATGCCCATGAACATGCCCATGTGGAGATTGAGCTTGAGCTTGAGATCCAAGTTCAAGCCAGCTTGTCTTTTGTTGATTCTTTTTCTCTGACCATGTCACTTGTGTTTTGATATGGTCTGCCACCGTTAAGTCTTGATTCCAATCGTGACTTAAACCTATCTGGTATCTTCTGTTTTGGTCGTCAGAATGGTAGTCTTTTTTCGTTGTGTGGATTAAGTCAGATTCATTATCACCATGTGATGAAAGATAATAGGTTTTAAGATCATGGCTATCATTTAGACGGTAAGCCATTTTAGCTAGGATATTTAGGTTCTTTTTTTCTAAATACTTTGTATCATTTGATTGATAGATGAAATCACTTGAACGCTGTAATTCTTCACCTTGTAAATAAGATAGCATCAATAAACTTCTAAAAGATTCATGTTCTGTCGCCAACCCTAGTGTTTGCTTAAAGGATGCATCTTTGGATCGATAGCCAGATTTAAGGTATCCACCGAAAGGTTTACCTTTCGTTAAGTCTTCGGGATCTTTGGTATCAATTTTAACAACACCGGCCATAGCTCCAGAACCATAACGACTCGACTGCGCACCCTTGATGGCTTTAGCTTGTTTAATAAATTCAGGATCAGAAAGCTGCATACTTGAATCAATATAAGGGACAGAACCACCCTTCACAGTAAAAGTTGATTGTGACTGTCCATCCATAATGACCTTCACTCGATCCTGACCAAGACCACGAACTTGAATAGAGGCAATACCACCTCGTGATCCTTCTGTAATGATAACACCAGAATCATGTTTAAAGAGATCTACACTATCTTGTATCAAATCACGATCAATAGCGTCCGATGTCACAAGGCTTTGAGGCGCAATAACATCCTCTTCTTCAACATGTTCAGCTTGAATATGGGCAGTATCTAACTGCTGAACTTCCTGAGCAAAGAGCTTTGGTGTACAAAAAGTAAATCCTACTAGGATTGCAAGGTTATTTTTTTTAAACATCATAAAAATTAATCTCAAAAATGGAGTATAAGTAACAAAGACTATTTATATTAAAAAGAATCCTTTATTTATTTATGGGTTGGTGACCACGATTTACATGCTCAAACTGAGCATTTGGGTCATGACTTATGTTATAAGCTTTACCAAAACCTTTTACATATCTTCCTTGATCAGTTTTTAATTCAAAAAGTAGAAAATCCGCTAAATTAGAAAGTTGCCGAATTATATTTCCAAACTTATTTTCCATGAGATATAGATATTTATGCCACTCCTTTGTATCTCTCTGAATAACTCTTGAATCGATATTGAAAGTGACTCTTTTACGCGCAAATATTTGTTTAGAAAAGACTTCGTCTTGAATTAACATGACGGCAGCTTTTGGGTTATCTAATAAATTAATAGTATGTTTTGCTTGAGTAGAAATAAGCACATAAAAGCAATCTTTGTGAGAAACAAAAGACGCATAACTCATGTGAGGATGCTTTAATTTATCAACCGTAGATAGCATTAAAGTTTGCTGTTCTTGGCTAAAGTCATGTATTTCATCCATTAACTTTTTTCTTACATGAATATTCATAATAAATATAAACTCTTTTTGAAAAAAATAGTGACCAACTAATACTATTTTTATACTAGAGAAATAAATTTGATGACACAAGTGATAATTGTTATCATTTCCATTTAAAGCTCAATATTTATTTTATTGAAACTTTTTATTAAAAAAAATTAAACCTAATTAAAAAAAACTGAAAGCATAATCAAAGAAAAAAACACAAAATTAACTTTTTTTGGAGGATTCGAGAGCATTATGAAACATTTTATTTTTTTATTCTGGGGACTCATGATTGCATATAGTCATGATGGAGCTACACAAACGAACGCTAATGTACGGATAGTGAGTGCAGGATCTGCAATCACAGACATTCTTTATGCATTAGATGCCAAAAGTACTCTTGTAGGTGTAGATACGACAAGTCAGCAGCCAAAAAATCCGCTACCTGATGTTGGATACCATAGGATGTTATCCACTGAAGGTGTATTGTCACTTAGACCAACCCACCTTCTAGGCTCTAGCGCTATGGGTAATGAAGATACACTACGACAATTAAAAAAAGTAGGAGTTCATGTTGTGCAGTATCCTTCGGGGAATTCAATCGATCAGCTGATTCACCGCATTGAAGCTATTGCAAAAATTGCTCGCAAGCCAAAAGAAGCAGGGATTTTAATTCAGAAAGTCAGAGCACAAGAACACCGACTTTTGCAACAGCAGATGCACCAAAATAAAAAATTAAAGGTGTTATTTTTACTCAAACATAGTCAAGGAAAACTGAGAGCTGCAGGTAAGAACACGTCCATGCATCGCATCATAGAGCTGGCTGGTGGCATAAATGTAGCTGCACACTTAAACGAATATAAGCCGATATCGCATGAAGCGATCTTGAATATGCAACCCAATGTGATCGTTGTGACGAATAGATCTTATAAAACCAAACAAGAAGCTCAATCTATTTTTCATAAAATTCCAACACTTAAAGCAACGCCTGCAGGCAAGCAGAAAAAGATTTTTGTGATCGATTCGCATGCACTCCTCGGTGGTTTTGGCATCGCGAGTTTAAATGAAGCACAACGCTTTTATACATTTTTATTGACCAAAAAAGAGGGTTAAATGCTTAGTTCAGCTCATCAAAAATTATTACAGTTGTGTTTGTGTGTGAGTATCTTGATATGTTCTTGTCTATCCATCAGGACAGGTGCATTTGCAATTGACTGGCAAGATTTTTTCCAATCCATAATTCAGCCTGATTCACAGTCTACAACAGCTTTGATCATACATGAAATTCGTTTGCCAAGAACACTTTTATGCTTATGTATGGGCGCCCTTCTCGCCTTATGCGGTGCTATTATGCAATGCTTGTTCAAAAACCCACTTGCAGATCCTGGTCTTATGGGTGTTTCTGCTGGTGCAAGTTTAGGTGCAGCACTAGCTATTATGTTCTTTAGCACTTTTTTGTCTAGTTTGCCTATTGAAGTCCGTACACTGCTTATACCCATTTCAGCATTCATGGGGAGCTGGCTTATTACACTTCTTATTTACAACATGGGTAAAGTGGATGGTCAGGTGTCTGTGAGTATGATGCTACTGGCTGGTAT